>NZ_PEGG01000360.1 GCF_002737765.1 Caulobacter sp. B11
CGGCCACGCGCGGGGCCAGGGCGGCCTGGAAGTCGCGAAAGCTCGTCCAGGAAGGGGCCGTCCGTCGGCGTCGACCCTGTCGAGGAGACCAGGCCCATATTGCAGAAGGCGATGACCTCGCCCGGCTGACACAGGTGACCATCCGGGCACAGCCACCGGACGCCCGATCGCGCGACCGTCAAGGCCCCGGCGGTCATCGGGCCCAGATGCAGGGGCGTGGAGATCAAGCCTAGACCTCGTCCCAGCTGAAGGCCTGCATGATGCCGGCCGTCGACAGGCGAAGGGCGCGGGTCGGCTCCGCGTCCAAGGGCTCGTCCGGCGTCGTGCTGAACAGGGCGAGCGAGGCTCCCACCGGGTATTCCTGGCCCTGGATCACATCCAGGCGGCGAAGATAGACCGCGTCCCGAACGGCCAATCGATAGGAGGCGATCGGCGGACAGTCGTGCGGCGCCGCGGCGCTGAGGTCGACCTTCAGATCCATCAGCTTGGAGCCGAGCGGAAGCAAATCGCCCACCGCGACGTGCAGGACCTCGATCGTCGCCGTCGTCATGAAAGGATTGATGATCGGCAGGGACAAACTCAACAGCAAGGCGATGACTCCGGTCGGGGATCGAGGGGCGAAGTTTAACCTCGCGGGCGCGGACCTGTCGTCAAGCTTCAGCGCCCTCGCGGGACTTTTCCTGCGGCGACGGGCGTGACAAGGAGGGGGGCGGTGCGGCGGGACGCGCGAGGAGTGGGAATGGAGCGTTCAGGCGACGATGCGATGGCGCGGTACCGTACGATCGCCGAGCCGCTGATCCTCGAATTTTTGATGGCCCAAGGTTGGCGCCAAGAGTGCATCCGGGGGGAGTTTGCGGAGTCTAGGCAGAGTGCGGCCGCGGCTCTTGATGCGCTGGTCGCCGCAGGTCTCCCGTTTCGAGACGTCGGCGATGGTGAAAGACTCTTTGACCCGGTCGAAGTCTATACATTTACGCGCCAGGCTGGCCTGAATGGCGCAAACGATTTTTGGGCGACGCGCTGTGTGCCGACCGGCAGGGCCATGGTCTGGGACGGTCGAATAGGCGGCGGCGATTTCAGCCTACCGCCTAGTCCAATTGATCTCGGCCCCCGCCGCTATCAGGTCAAGTTGTCCCGTACATACAACACGCGAGCCTTGCCATCGTCTGGGCGCGCACGACTCAGATTGCCTCTTCCGATCGAGGACGCAGCCCTGACCGACCTTAGCGTGGTTATCGAGCCGTCGATCGGGGTCACCGCGTCGGTCCATCAGGCTGTCGGTTATCTGGATGCGCGACTGGACCTGCCAGCGCCAGACGAGGTCACGGTGTCGGCTGATCTCAGGTTCACAGCCCGAGGGGTTGGTCCGACCGAGGGCACAGCGCGACAGCTGAACGAGGCTGATGCAGCTCTCTATTTACGGTCAGCCGAGGGCCTGATTCATGTCAGTCCACGGATTTCGGCTTTGGCCAGGACCATCGCTGACGGCGAGACCCGGCCGTCCAGACTGGCCCTGCTCTTCTGGCGCTATGTGCAGGACGGGTTCGTCGTTTCCGGCAAGCACTACGACTCGGTCGATCCCCACAAACCGTTGGACGACGTACTGGATCAGCGGATTTACAATTGTCAGTTCGGATCTGCGTTGATGGTATCGCTTTGCCGAGCCGTTGGAATTCCTGCACGACTGGTCACCGGATACCTGCTCTATGCTGGTCCCGGAGGTTTCCATACCTGGCTCGAGGTTTGGCTCGAGGAGACCGGGTGGACACCCTTCGACTTGGCCAGTTGGGACCTCTCTCTTGGCGGTACGGATCCATTGTGGCGAGACTGTTTTGCCGGTCAGGTGGACCACCGCATGGTCGTGGAACGGCCGCCCCGTTTGTTTAGCGGTCCTGGATCCATTCGATTGCCGAAGGCTTGGCACCTGCTTGTGGCGATCGAGGGCGGCGGAACCCGTTACGCCTTCCACGACCTGGCGACAGGCGACCTCGTCTATAGCGAATATGTCGAGGTCATCCGGCTCGACTGACGCGGCCGAGGCCTATGGGTTGAGGATGAAGGCCAGGCCCGACGGGCCGACGACCGAGACCGGTTCGGGCCCGAAATCGAAGACGCTAAGACCCTCCCGAATCGCGGCCTCGCGTCGGCGCAGCAGGCCCGCCGAAATGCCCAGCTCGTCGGCCAGCATGCGGTGGTGGCCCTGGTGCCAGGAATTGGCGCCATGGCTGACATAGACATAGAGATGCGGCGCGCCCGCCAGGGCGCCCATGGCCTGGCGCTGGCTATAGGCCCGGTGCACGGCGGAGTCCTCGGCAAGACGGGCGGTGTCGCCGGTTTCGGGATAGGGGACCTGGGCCGAGGCGCGGAACATCAGGGTGCCCGGCATCGACCCGTGCTCGGTGGCGCGCCAGTTGGTGCAATAGAGCGACCGGGCCGCCGGGAAGTACTGCATCAGGTCCTGCAGGCAGACGGCGTCATTCTGGCCGTCGATCAGCGCCTTCAGCTGCGCCGCGATTCGCGTCGGATGATCGTCGTCGTCCCACTGGCAAAGGACGTCGCCCCGCGCGGCGGCCGCCGATTGATTGCGCAAGCCGCCAGCGAGGCGCGGGACGACCTTCGAACAATGCGGATATCGTCCCGTCCCAGGCCCGCGACATGGTCGAGGATGGCTTGGCGCGCCTCGTCCGCCCCAGGATCGAGGACGATGACCAGTTCGCGCGCCGCATGGGTTTGCCGGCAATAGTCGCCGATCGCGTTCTGGAGGAACGCGAAGCGCAGCCAGGTGCACTGGGTCACCGTCAGGCAGCTCACCAGGGGCGTATCGCTCATGTGGCCTTCGCAGGGTTGCTCGTGATCCCGTCTTAGCGGAGCGGCAGGACGAGGGGCTATGGTTTTCTGGTCATCCCGGAACGGCGGTGATCCGCCGGGGTCCGCCCGCCGCCGTGAAAGCGCAGTCAGGCGGGCGAGGTGCATCAAGGGACGCCGCTGTGCTCAATCATCGGGGGGGGGCGTCA
>NZ_PEGG01000361.1 GCF_002737765.1 Caulobacter sp. B11
GGTCGAGAAGATGATGGCCGCCTGAATTTCTTTTAGGGCGGGTTGCGCACCGGCGAACCCGCCGCTATACCCGCCACCTTCCCGTCCGGGGCGCTTCTTGTGAAGCCTTTCGGGCCGCTCTGGCGGACGCGTAGCTCAGCGGGAGAGCACCTCGTTGACATCGAGGGGGTCACAGGTTCAATCCCTGTCGCGTCCACCATTTTCCTTCAAGCCCATGAACAGCCCGCGAATCTGGAAATTCCAGAACGAACGCGCGCAGCGGCGACCGCACCCTGCCGCACACGGTCATTTCCAAACCTTGAGAAGATGGCGCCGGTGCAGGCCTTCAGGCCGTCCGGCCGCGACGGGAGCCCGTTCACGAGCCGGCGTCACGGCCTATCGCCAGCCGCGAATCCTCCCGACGCGTTCCGTGGTGGTGCAAGCCACACCCTCAGAGTCAGTGTTTCTTCAGGGCTGGAAGGCCAGTTGGTGGAAAAGGCCGCTAGCTCGGATTCTAACGCCCAGCCCCGCCGGAGCAAATCGCCTCTGGGCCGGCGGGGCGGGGGTGAGGCTACCCGGGTTGATAGTCCGCGCGGACATACCAATCGTCAAAAATGGATAGTCGCGTGAATTTCCGCCGATAACCTTTGGAAGTTAAAAGCTCGAATATCTTTTCGCGATTCTCGGTTCCGTTGTGTTCCACGGAAATCAGGTTGAATCGATATTCTTCAAAATCGTGGTCAAGAAGAATGTCGAACTCGCTGCCTTCGGTATCAATACTCAGATAATCAATCTCATTTGGCGCCTTAGATTGCCTAAGCAGATCGCAAAGTCTTATTGTTTCGACAAGGTGCTTTTCCCCCTGTTCGCGCAACACGGCGTGGGAATCGCTTTCTGAATACGATTCTATAGTAGATAGCTCGGCATTCGGAGTTTCGTTAAACGTAACTATTTCTCCAGTCGTTGTGTAGATGCATTTTGTCGAAACTATACAATTTCTTTCAGCAATTATCCCGCTGCGCCAAATTTTACCCGGCTCTGCTACTATGCCGTTCCAATTGTGCTGCTTTTCCAGAATAAATGAATTGCTTAGTGTTTTTCCATTGCATGCACCGAATTCCACGAAATAGCCCGAATTCTTTTGCCTGGTTTCGTAGAGTACCCAGATGTCCTGAAATAATTGAGAATTAGAGCTTTGAGCATTCTGCAAAAGGTATAATAGGAAATTAGCTTCGTCGTCATTGCCAAGTGGGTCGCATGGATATTGCTCACGAAGAGCCACGCATGTGTCGTATACCAACTTGAGTACATGGTAATTCATCGTGTCGATCCCCGTTTCGATTTCACACTATATCATCCTGAATTCTATGATTTCTACAAAAGACCCACTTAATGCGGCGATCGCGCCCCGCTGAAGTCATTACGCGGCAGAATCCGCTGTTCAATCGAAACTGTCTATGAATCCGATGACCATTTTTCGCTGACTGAGCGGGTGGGGGCGTCAGGTGATGGCCGTGCCCTTCGGCGACCTCTAGACTTTCTTGGGTCGACCATGCTTCGGCTGAGTTCATTGTGACGACCGTGTCGGTCTACGGCGTGAAGGGTGGCGATGCCAAGGCTGTAGCGCCGTCCCCGAAGCCTGGTCGAACAGCGCTCTGCCTCCGAACCCCTGATTGTTCGCGCGTTTCGCGAACAATTCCCCTCGCGCGAGAATTTACCCCGCAAGATGGGTTTTCGCCGCTCTGGAACGGCGCCGCCTGATCTTGCCAAGCTGTTAAGGTTAACATAACGCTGCTATGCCAGCGCCGGCCCTTTCCGGCTGACGCGGCCATGGCTGGGGCTGCAAAATCCTGAGGGGCTAACTTGAAACACGCACTTATTGCTGGTCTGGGCCTGCTGCTGGCGACCGCCGGCGCCGCGGGCGCCAGGAGCGCTATTCCTATGCGTCTCCGGCCTCGCCGTCGCTCCGGTCCGGCCATGGCTGCCACGAGGCGCCGCATACGCCAGGCGACGACTGCGTCTGCGATCGCGAAGTGACTTCTATGTGCAGCCGGGCGGCTGGAACGATATTCGCGCCGCGCGCCGGGCGTGCGGGTCTATGGCCGTCCGATCACCATCGCCTCGGGCCGCGTCGATATTCAGGGCCCGCCGGTCTATGTCGAGGCCCCGCCGATCCGTATCGCCGCGCCGCAGATCTATCTGCAGCCGCCCGGAAGTCATCGTTCGCCCGTCGAACGTGACCGTCGAGCCGCCGCAGATCCACTTCACCGGTTGCGCCGACGGCGCCCCCTGCGCCCCGACGCGCGCGCGCCCCCGGCGTCGCCGCCGGAATGGGCCGCCCGCCCGCCGAAATAGGACGACAACGCCGGTCGGGCCCCGCCTGACCGGCGTTTTTCTTTTTGCTCGCCGCCTGTTGCGCCCGTCTTGTCAGGACTGTCCCGTCAGGACCGTCGGCGTTCAGGCCGAGGGGCGAGGCCTCAGGACTTGCAGAAGTCGCGGGCTTCCTTGGCCAGGGCCAGGTCGCCGCCGGCCAGGGCCGCCTTGACGGCGGCCGGGCACTGGTTTTCGCTCAACAGTCGGGTGACTTCGCCGCGCAGGGCGTCGCGCGCCTCGGCGGCCTCGCGCAGGCGCCGCGCCTCGCGGCGATCCCCCGGAAGACACAAGGCCATCCAGGACGCGTCCGCGCAGCGGGCGATCAGCCGCGCCTGGCGGCCGGCGTCCTCGTCGACCGTGTCGCTACGCGGGCCCGTCTGAGGCGGCGCGACAGGGGGCGGGACGCCGTCGGGGGTGAGGGTCACGCCGGGCGACAGGGTCACGGCCGGCATCTGATAGTGGCAGACCCAGCCGGTCGGCGTCATTTCGCACGACTGCAGCTTGGCCTGCTCCTCCTGGAGCAGCGCGGAACCGGCCATGACGAGCAACAGCGAAATCATGATCAACCTCGAACCTGCTGAAGGGTGATCCTACCGCGCCTCACCCCGTCGACCCAAGGGTTTCCGGCGGGGCTGCATCGAGGGGGCCGCTGGACCACTTTCCAACCCGCTCGGCGCAAAATCAGCGACTGTGGCGGATCTGCAACGCCCATTTCCCTCGGTGGCGCGTTTGTCGTGATGGAACCGCTCCCAAGCCGGTTTTGACACAGATTTCAAAGAGGTTTCACAGATGAAGATCCGTTTGCTGGCGGGTGCCGCGGCGCTCGCGCTTTGCGCGGCCAATAGCGCCGTCGCTCAAACCGCGCCCAGCGGCTGGTATGTCGCCGGGGATGTCGGATATCACGCCACGGACGGCATCGAGGGCAAGTCCTCGGTCAACGCCACCGACGGCAAGCCCTATGACTGGACGTTCTCGGCCAAGGACGACTGGGCCGGCTTCGCCCGCCTGGGCTACAAGTTCTCGCCCAACTGGCGCGTCGAAGGCGAATACGGCTATCGCGGCGGCGACATCGAGAGCGTGCGCGGCCCCGGCAATCGCGCCCAGCCGATCGGTCTCTGCACCGCCGGTCCGATCCGCACCATCGCCAACCCGACCTGCGGCGAGCCCAAGGGCGAACTGCGCGCCACCACCCTGATGGCCAATGTCCTCTATGACTTCATGCCCGACTCCAGCTGGCGTCCCTTCGTCGGCGTCGGCGTCGGCACGGCCTGGGTGCACAACAAGGTCTATGGCCAGCTGAGCGGCGTTCCGACCGGCGGCGCGCCCTACCAGAACACCAGCTTCGACGATGTCGAACAGGCCCTGGCCTATCAAGGCCTGCTCGGCGTGGCCTGGGACTTCGCGCCCAACTGGACGATGGACCTGACCGGCCGCTACCTGGCCACCAAGGACCTGGCCTTCGGCTCGGTGACCCAGAATGTCGGCCCCGGCGTCGGCGCGATCACCAATGTCGGCAGCTTCGAGGGCGACTACAAGGACGCCTCCGTGACCCTGGGTCTGCGCTACACCTTCGGTTCGGCCCCGCCGCCCCCGGCCCCGCCCGCCCCGCCCGCCCCGCCGCCCTTGCCGCCGGAAGCCCCGATGCCGCCGCCCCCCGCCGCCGGCCCCGATGGCCTACGAGGCCCGCGAATTCGTGGTCTACTTCCCGTTTGACCAGTCGGTCCTGACGCCGGAAGCCCAGGCCGTGGTCTCGCAAGCCGCGCAATACGCCAAGGACGGTTCCGCCACCCGCATCACCGTGGTCGGCCACACCGACACCTCGGGCTCGCCCAAGTACAACGCCCGCCTGTCGGAGCGTCGTGCGAAGGCCGTGGCTGACGGTCTGGTCGGCATGGGCGTCAACGCCACGGCCCTCGCCGTCGACTGGAAGGGCGAAAGCGCTCCGGCCGTGTCCACCGGCGACGGCGTCAAGGAACCGCTGAACCGCCGTTCCACGATCTCGATCAACTTCTAAGACGTTCGACCGGTTTGGAAGGAGGGGCTCGGCCGCAAGGCCGGGCCCTTTTTTGTTGGCCGAGGCTCTCCTATTCGCGGCCTGGCGGGCTGCGAAAAGACGCTCCCGGTGGGGGGCCGGGAGCGTCATCGCCGGGATCCCCGCGAGGGCTGCGGGGCCGGAAGGACCGACATTCTTAGAGGTGTCGGCTCTCAGGGACGGGCCCTGCCTGGCCAGCTATACGCCTACTCGCCTGTTGAGGGAATTAAATCGCGCCGGGTCGACCAGGCGAGAAAGGTCACGGGGCAGGGGCGAGGCCGGTCCGCCGCCCGGGCCACCACATGCTCGGCCAGAAGCGCGGCGCGAGGCAGAAGCCGCGCCCGCCCAGACCGCTGAGCACGAACAGGCCGTCGGGCGAGTCCGGCAGGCGTCCGGCCAAAGGCAGGTGATCGCGCCGTGGTCGCCCGGATGGCGGCCCGTCCGTCCAGAGCCAGCACCCGCAGCCGATCGGCCAGGGCGGGCAGGGCCGTGGCCAGGCTCGTCAGGTTGCGCGCGTGGTCGGCCGCCGGGTGTCGGTCTGGCGATCGTCGCGATCATGGTCGCCCCGAACAGCACGCCGTCGCGGGTGGGGATCGCATAGCCGCCGAACGCCACGGGCGGCGGGGCGGCGGCCTGGGTCCAGCTGGCCTGACCGCGCACCAGGCGCAGGGGCGCCTGCGGCCACAGGCGGTCCAGATCGGCTCCGCCGGCCAGGATCACCACCTCCGCCGTGGCCATCACCTCGCCCTGGTCGTCCAGCAGGTCCCAGCCCAGCGCGGTGTGGGCCAGGCGGGCCACGGCTCGCGGCTCGCGGCGCGGCGCCCAGGCCTCCAGGATCAGGGCGGGTTCGATGACCAGGGCCTGGCCCATGGCCAGGGCCGGCAGCCCCGGCTCCGACAGGCGCTCGGCCACCTGATCCTCGGCGGCCAGGCTCATGGCGGATGGGGCGAAGATCCCCTGGGCGGCCACCGCCGCGAAGCGCTCGCGCTCGCGAG
>NZ_PEGG01000362.1 GCF_002737765.1 Caulobacter sp. B11
GGCACGCGGCCCAGTTGTGAACTTTCCGTAATTCATCCTGGGTTCAGGCAGGAAACCCTTCTCTCACGGTCAAGCTGTAACCTGAGGGGACCTCATGAAATTCGCACCACTCGCCGCCGTCATCGCCCTGGCGCTGACCACCTCCGCCTGCGTGATCATTGACGCCGACGACCATCCGGACGTGTCGATCAACGCCGGTAAGTCCGACCTCGAGCCGATCCACGGCGCGGCCTTCGACAAGGGCGACCTGGTGATCCGAGTGTCGTCAAACGGCTGCACCAACGCCGCCGACTTCGCGGTCGAGAGCAGCCGCCGCGACGGCGCGGCCAGCTTCACCTTCACCCGCAAGCGCCCCGACCTGTGCCGGGCCCTGATGGCCGAGGGCGTCGACCTGCGCTTCCCGCTGGACGCCTATGGCGTGGATCACGGCGACCGGGTGCGAGTGCGCAACCCGCTCGTTCGGCCGTAGGGTTATTCGGAGGGGCGAGGGCGAGTTGACTCCCCGCCGCCCCTCCGTCATAAACCGCGCCTTCCCGCCGCCGGCTCGCCGTGTGGCTTGGGGACCTATGACGGACTGATGCGACGCCGCCGTTGAGATCGCGCCTCTACTAATTGAGGCGCCGGCCCGGATCGAACTGATGAGACCAAGATGTCCAAGCGCCATAGCGCCAAGTACAAGATCGATCGCCGTATGGGCGAGAACCTCTGGGGCCGGCCCAAGTCGCCGGTCAACCAGCGGTCCTACGGCCCCGGCCAGCACGGCCAGCGCCGCAAGCAGAAGGTTTCCGACTTCGGCCTGCAGCTGCGCGCCAAGCAGAAGCTGAAGGGCTATTACGGCAACCTGACCGAAAAGCAGTTCAGCCGCACCTATGAAGAAGCCGCGCGCCGCAAGGGCAACACGGCTGAAAACCTGGTCGGCCTGCTGGAATCGCGCCTGGACGCCATCGTCTATCGCGCCAAGTTCGTGCCGACCGTGTTCGCCGCCCGCCAGTTCGTCAACCACGGCCACGTGACCGTCAACGGCAAGCGCGTCAACATCGCCAGCTACCGCTGCAAGATCGGCGACGTCATCGCCGTTCGTGAAAAGTCGCGCAACATGGCCCTGGTGCTGGAAGCCGTCGCCTCGGCCGAACGCGACTTCTGCGAATACATCACCGTCGACGCCAAGGGCCTCTCGGCCACCTTCGTGCGCGTTCCGGAACTGTCGGAAGTGCCGTACCCGGTGAAGATGGAACCCAACCTCGTCGTCGAATTCTACGCTTCGTAAGCCTTCGACCTCGAAACGATCTGGAAAAGGCCTCGGGGAAACCCGGGGCCTTTTTTCTTGGGCTGCGCCCCTGCCCTCCCCGGGAGGGCGACGATCTTTTTCGCCCCCTCCCCTTGAACCGGTTCGCCCGTCTGCATAGCTCTTGAGCGCGGGCCGGGCCCCTCTGGCGAGTGAATGCAAGCACTCGTGATGTCGGACCGCATCGGGTGTTCTCGATGACTGGGTCCGGCTGTCCCCCCCTTCGCCGACCTCTTCATCGGGAACATCCGTCCCACGGACGCGAATAGGGATGACCGACGATGCCACTTCTGATGTGCCCCAACTGCGAGGGTTCGATGCAGGCCGTGAACCGCGCCGGCGTCGAGTTCGACATGTGCCCCAAGTGCCGGGGCGTCTGGCTGGATCGCGGCGAACTGGAAAAGCTGATGGCCGTCGAACGCGAGGACGCCGCCGACCAGGCCGCCCCGCCGCCGCGTCAGCAGGCTCCCTATCAGGCCCCGCCGCGGCCGTACGACGCGCCGTCCCCGCGCTATGACGAGCCGCGCCGCTATAAGGACGATGACGACGACCGTCACCGTTACGGCCAGTCCGGTCACCACAAGAAGAAACGATTCGACCTCTTCGACATCTTCGACTGAGAACGCCCGCCATGAACCACCTCAAGACCTACATGCTGCTGGCCGGCCTGACGGCCTTGTTCATGGTGGCCGGCTACCTGCTGGGCGGCGCGACGGGCATGGTCATCGCCCTGGTCTTCGCCGTCGGCCTGAACGCCTATTCCTACTGGAACGCCGACAAGATCGTGCTGAGGACCTATGGGGCGGTCGAGGTAAACGAGACCCATCCAGACCGCCGCGTGCGCGACTACGCCATCGACGTCCAGGCCATGGCCGCGCGGGCGGGCCTGCCGCCTCCGCGGGTCTGCCTGATGGACAACGACCAGCCCAACGCCTTCGCCACGGGCCGTGATCCCGAGCACGCGGCCGTGGCCGCCACCACCGGCCTGCTGGCCATGCTGGACCGCGCCGAGATCGCCGGCGTCATGGCGCACGAACTGGCCCACGTGAAGACCCGCGACACCCTGACCATGACGGTGACCGCGACCATCGCCGGGGCCATCTCGGCCCTGGCCAATTTCGCCTTCTTCTTCGGCGGCTCGCGCGACGACGACCGGCCGGGCGGCATGATCGGCGCCATCGCCATCGCCATCCTGGCCCCGATCGCGGCCATGCTGGTGCAGATGGCCATCAGCCGCTCGCGCGAATATGAGGCCGACCGCATCGGGGCCCAGATCGGCGGCGATCCCGCCGCCCTGGCCCGCGCCCTGCAGAAGATCGAGGCCTATGCCCGGGGCGGGGCGGTGAACCACCAGGCCGAGCGCAACCCGGCCACGGCCCATATGTTCATCATCAACCCGCTGAACGGCCAGGGAGCGGACAATCTGTTCTCGACCCACCCGGCCACCCACAACCGCGTCGAGGCCCTGTTGGCCTCGGCCTGGGCCAGTCGGGGTCGGCCCGTCTCGCCACGGCGGTCCCGACCAGCCGCTCTGGCCGCGCGCCCGGCCCCTGGAGCTGACCGATCAGCGGTCTTAACCGCC
>NZ_PEGG01000363.1 GCF_002737765.1 Caulobacter sp. B11
CTGGTCCGCGTCAATCGCAATCGTGCGCATTTCTTCGTCCCCGGTTCGGGCATTGATTGCGACGGCGCGCGGGGTCGTCTATTCCCGGCGAGCAAGCTTAGGACGAGGTTACGATATGCAAGGTCTGGTCACGGTGTTCGGCGGCTCCGGCTTCGTCGGCGGCCAGGTCGTTCGCGCCCTCGCCAAGCGCGGCCATCGGGTGCGGGTGGCGGTGCGCAATCCCAACCTCGCCTATCGCATGCGGATGCTGGGCGATGTCGGCCAGATCGAGGTGGTCCAGGCCAATGTCCGCAACCCCGACTCGGTGGCGCGGGCGATCCAGGGCGCCGAGGCGGTGATCAACCTCGTGGGCGTGCTCTGGGAGACCGGCCGGCAGAAGTTCCAGGCCGTGCACACCCTGGGCGCCAGGACCGTGGCTGAACAGGCCCACGCCGCCGGCGTGGGGCGCCTGATCCAGGTTTCCGCCATCGGCGCCGACAGCCAGTCGGACGCCCGCTACGCCCGCAGCAAGGGCCTGGGCGAAGAGGCCGTGCTCAAGGCCTTTCCCGGCGCGGTGATCGTGCGGCCGTCGATCGTGTTCGGCCCGGAAGACAGCTTCTTCAACAAGTTCGCCGCCATGGCCGCGATCAGCCCGGCCCTGCCGCTGATCGGCGGCGGCGAGACTCGATTCCAGCCGGTGTTCGTCGGCGACGTGGCGGCGGCCATCGCCCGCATCGTCACCCTGCCCTCGGCGGACGGCCTGATCTATGAACTGGGCGGCCCGGCGACCTACAGCTTCCGCGAACTGCTCGAGCTGATCCTGACCGAGACCGGCCGCAAGCGCGTTCTGGCGCCCCTGCCCTGGGGCCTGGCCGCGCTGATCGGCAAGGCCGGCGACCTGATGGCCGCCGTGCTGCCCCTCGCGCCGCCCTTGACCTCCGACCAGGTCGCCCTGCTGAAGTCGGGCGACAATGTCGCCTCGGCCGGCCTGCCGGGCCTGGCCGAACTGGGCGTGGAGCCGACGGCGGTCGAGGCGGTCGTTCCCGCCTACCTCTATCGCTACCGCAAGGGCGGGCAGTATGCGCCGACCCCGGCCGGCGCCTTCTAGAGACCGACGCCGGAGAGACGTCTTGATCATCATCACCGGCTTTCAGCGTAGCGGCACGACGGCCCTCGGCGAAAATCTGGGGCGATCGCCGCAAGCCGCCTATTTCGGCGAGATCTTTCATCCCGACGGCTTCAGCGACGGCGACCGCGCCAGGAGCCTGCGCCTGAGGTCCGACGCCAACTACTACCGCTTCGTCGACGAGCATCCTGACCTGCATCGCGGGCCGCCCGACGCCGGCCGCGTGGCCCAGCAATGGACAGCCTACCTGGCCTATCTGGACAGCCTGCAACCGGGCGCGCGCGCCATTCTCAGCGTCAAGTACAACAGCTGGCACAATGTGGCCGCCGCCTGGCAGGACCCCACCGCACGGCCCTTCCTGCTCGACCTGCTCAAGGCCCAGGACCCGCTGGTCGTCCTCCACCTGATGCGCGGCGATCTGCTGGCCCAGGCCGTTTCCGAACATCTGGCCTCGTCGACCGGCGTCTGGCACGCCACCGGCGCCCCCGCCGCACAGGCCGACCGCGAGGAGCTGCCGCCGTACCTCATCGTCGAGCGGATGAACCGCTGCCTGGCCCAGCGTCGACTGATGCGGACGAGGCTGGCCGACCTGCCGACGGTCGAGCTGGTCTATGAAGAGACCTTCACGCCGGACGGCGACCTGTCGGCGATCACCCGACAGGCCCTGGCCCCTTATGTGGCCCCCGAGATCCTGACCGAGGCTCCAGGCGTCCTGCAACGGATCATTCCCGACCTGGGCGAGCGGTTGAGCAATCTGCCCCAGATCGTCCAGGCGGTCGTGGCGGCCGGCCTGTCGGACCATGTCGCGCCCGCGACCCTGGCCTCGGTCAAGCGACCCGCCCGACCCAGAAAGACCGCGGCTCAGCGCGGCGCGTAGAGCAGGCCCAGGCCGACGACCCCCACCGCGATCCGCCACCAGGCGAACAGGGCGAAGCCCCGCTTGGCGACGAAGTCGAGCATCACGCGAATGATGAGCATGCCCGAGATGAAGGCGGTGACGAAGCCGATGGCGATCAGGCCCGCATGGCTGGCGTCGATGCTGTCGCGGCTCTTGTAGAGGTCATAGGCGAAGGCCCCGACCATGGTCGGAATGGCCAGGAAGAAGCTGAACTCGGCCGCCGAGCGCTTGTCGCCGCGCAGCAGCAGCGCCCCGACGATCGTCGCGCCCGAGCGCGAGACGCCGGGCACCATCGACAGACACTGGAAGAAACCAATCCCCAGCGAGGTCAGCAGCGGGTATTTCATCGCATCACCATGGCGCGGGGTCGGCGGCCAGCGGTCGAGGGCCAACAGCACGAAGCCGCCGATCAGCAGCGACCAGCAGATAAGGGCCGGGCTCTCGAACAGCACGGCCTTGATGAAATCGTGCAGGGCGAAGCCGAGCACCACGGCGGGCAGGAAGGCGATCAGGATCGACAGGGCGAAGCGCCGCGCGGCCGGATCGCTCGGCAGACCGACCAGCACCGCCCACAGGCGCTGGAAGTAGAGCGCCACCACGGCGAGGATCGCGCCGAGCTGGATCAGCACGATGAAGGTGTCCCAGGCCGGATCGGTCAGACCCATGGCGGTCTTGGCCAGCAGCAGATGGCCGGTCGAGGAGACCGGGATGAATTCGGTCAGGCCCTCAACCAGACCCAATACGATCGCGACCAACCAGTCCGGCATCGTCATTCCCTTGCGCTACAGGCTTTCGGCGTGCGCCAGACACGGTAAAAATTAAGTTCATCCATAAAGTAGACTAATATAGGGCAAACTGCGGGACGATTCCGGCCAACGTCGGCGCGGAGGCCGAGATTTTTGTAAACTTATTAGACAATCGCATTCTTATTGCCGCGAAGAGTCCGTATGACGCCTCCGCACGCAAGTTTTTCCCCTTCTTGGGGCCGAGGGAAGCCGCATGGTCGAGCGCATGCTGAAATTCACCACCGTCGCCCGCCGCACGCCTGAAAAGCGCGCGGCCGATGAGCGCAATGGCGACTTCCACGAGATCTATGCCGACTTCATCGACGCCAAGGCCAATGAACAGGCCGCGCGCTGCTCGCAATGCGGCGTGCCGTTTTGCCAGACCCACTGCCCCCTGCAGAACAACATCCCCGACTGGCTGCGGATGACCGCCGAGGGTCGCCTGCAGGAGGCCTATGACCTGTCTCAGGCCACCAATTCCATGCCCGAGGTCTGCGGCCGCATCTGCCCGCAGGACCGCCTGTGCGAAGGCAACTGCGTCATCGAGCAGTCGGGCCATGGCACCGTGACCATCGGGTCGGTCGAGCGCTACCTCACCGACAAGGCCTGGGAGATGGGCTGGGTGAAGCCGCTGGTGGCCGGCCCCGCCTCCGGCCAGTCGATCGGCGTCATCGGCGCGGGCCCTGCGGGCCTGGCCGCCGCCGAAAAGCTGCGCGAAAGCGGCCATGCCGTCACCGTCTATGACCGCCACGACCGCGCGGGCGGCCTGCTGATCTACGGCATCCCCGGCTTCAAGCTGGAAAAGGAGGTCGTCGAGCGCCGCACCACGCGTCTGGCCGAGGGCGGCGTGCAGTTCCAGATGAATTTCGAGGTCGGCCGCGACGCCAGCCTGGACGATCTTCGCGCCAAGCACGACGCGGTGCTGATCGCCGTGGGCGTCTATGGGGCGCGGGACCTGGCGGTTCCAGGCTCGGGCAACCAGGGCGTGGTGCCGGCCCTGGACTATCTGATCGCCTCCAACCGCGTCGGCCTCGGCGACAGCGTCGCCGCGTTCGACAGCGGCGTCCTCAACGCCGACGGCAAGGACGTCGTGGTGGTCGGCGGCGGCGACACCGCCATGGACTGCGTGCGCACCGCCGTCCGCCAGGGCGCGACCTCGGTCACCTGCCTCTATCGCCGGGACAAGGCCAACATGCCCGGCTCCCTGCGGGAAGTGGCCAATGCCGAGGAGGAAGGCGTGACCTTCGAATGGCTGGCCGCGCCCCGCGCCGTCCTGGGCGAGGCCGCCGGGGTCACCGGGGTGCGGGCCATCCGCATGCGCCTGGGCGCGCCGGACGCCTCGGGCCGTCAATCGCCGGAAGAGATCGACGGCGGCGACTTCGATCGCCCCGCCCAGCTGGTGATCAAGGCCCTGGGCTTCGAGCCCGAGAACCTGCCCGAGACCTGGTCCGCGCCCGACCTGAAGACCACGCGCTGGGGCACGGTCAAGGCCGACGTCCGCGACCAGATGACCAATCTGGACGGGGTGTTCGCCGCCGGCGACATCGTGCGCGGCGCCTCCCTGGTGGTCTGGGCGATCAAGGACGGCCGCGACGCCGCCGACGCGATGAATC
>NZ_PEGG01000364.1 GCF_002737765.1 Caulobacter sp. B11
CCGGCCGGACCGCTGCTGGCCTGGAAGCGCGGCGACGCCCGGCTGGTCGTTCGCCGCCTGTGGCTGGCCCTGGCCATCGCCGCGATCCTGGGCCTGGCCGCCTTCCGTCATCGTCGTGCCGCGCAAGGGCCTGGCCAGCGCCGGACTGGCCCTGGGCGCCTGGCTGATCGCCGGCGCCGGGCTGGAGATCATCGAACGCGTCAAGGCCTTCCGCGCCCCCTGGGCCGAGGTCCGCCGCCGCCTGGTCGGCCTGCCGCGCGGGGCCTGGGGCATGACCCTGGCCCATGCCGGACTGGGCGTCTTCGTGCTGGGGGCTCGTTCGAGACCGCCTGGCGGGTGGAAAGCGCCCAGGCCCTGAACCTCGGCGGACAGGTTCGCCTGGGCGGCTATGAAATGACCCTGACCGATGTCGGGGCGGTCGAGGGGCCCAACTATATCGCCGAGCGCGGCCTGGTGCGGATCGTCGGCCGCGACGGCAAGCTGGTCTGCACCGCCACGCCCGAGCGGCGCTTCTATCCGGCCGGCGGCCAGACCACGTCCGAGGTCTCGATCTGCCCCCGCGGCCTGGACGATCTCTATGTGGTCCTGGGCGAGCGCCGGGCGGGCGCCAAGGGCGAACCGGCCTGGGTGGTGCGGGCCTATGTCAATCCGTGGGTGCGGCTGATCTTCCTGGGTCCGTTGATCATGGCGCTGGGCGGCCTGGTGTCGCTGTCGGACCGTCGCCTGCGGTTCGGGGTGGCGCGCAAGCCGGGGGTGACCTCGTGAGCCGCCTGCGCGGCCTGATCATCGGCCTGGCCGCGCTGGTCTTGCATGGCCGCCGCCTCGGATCCGGGCGAGCGCCTGGCCGATCCGGCCCAGGAGGGGCGGGCCCGCGAGCTGTTCCGCGAGATCCGCTGTCTGGTCTGCCAGAACGAGTCGATCGATGATTCCCAGGCCGAGCTGGCCCAGGACCTGCGCGAGATCGTGCGCGGCCAAGTGGCGCAGGGCCGCAGCGACGCCCAGATTTCGCGCCTTCCTGGTTTGAGCGCTACGGCGAATTCGTGCTGCTGCGGCCGCCCTTCTCGGCCAGCAACGCGATTCTGTGGCTGACGCCGGTCCTGGCCCTGCTGGCCGGCGGCGGCCTGATGATCGTGCTTTTGCGCCGCCGGGCCGCGCCCGCAGGTGAAGATCCGCTGGACTCGCTTTCACCGGAAGAAGAAGCTCGTCTTCAGGTCCTGTTGAAGGATCAATGACACGATTGCGCCGCGAAGCCGCCGCAAGAAGCTTCCAACGCAGTAGGCAAGATGATGCAGGACCATTGCGCGAATTGCCGTCGCAACTAGGTTCTAGTCGACAGGACCCGGCGCCGGGCGCCGCGGGTAGGGAAAGACGAGACATGGCCGCTAGGAAGTCGGGATTCTTCGTGGGCGCTGTGGCGGGAGCGGGTGTCGCCTGCGCCGCCCTGGCCGGTGTTGGCATGCGGATGGGCCCGGCCGGGGCCGCCGAGGCCGCGCCGCAACTGACACGAGTGTCCACCGCCACGGCCGCCGCGACCTTCGCGCCGCCGCCCGGCGCGCCGATGTCGTTCGCCGACATCTTCGAGCAGGTTTCGCCCGCCGTGGTGCAGATCGACGTGACCTCCAAGGCCGGACCGGCTCAGCGGCTGCGCATCCCGGGCCTGGAAGGCTTCGACATCGTGCCGCGCGGCCAGAAGCCGGGCGAGGAGGGCGAAGAGGCCCCCGGCCCCAAGCAGCAGTCCTCGGGCTCGGGCTTCTTCATCTCGGCCGACGGCTATCTGGTCACCAATAATCACGTGGTCGCCGACGCCGACGCCGACGGCATCAATGTGGTGCTCAAGGACGGTCGCGAGCTCAAGGCCACGGTCGTCGGTCGCGACGAAGGCACCGACCTGGCCGTGCTCAAGGTCGTCGATCCCAAGGCCAAGGGCGCGGCCTTCCCGTTCGTCAATTTCGAGAACTCGGCCAAGCCGCGGGTCGGCGACTGGGTGATCACCATCGGCAACCCGTTCGGCCTGGGCGGCACCGCCACGGCCGGGATCATCTCGGCCTATGGCCGTGACCTGGGCGACAGTTCCTCGCAGTTTCTCGACTACATCCAGATCGACGCGCCGATCAACCGCGGCAATTCGGGCGGTCCCAGCTTCGACATCTATGGCCGGGTGATCGGCGTCAACACGGCGATCTTCTCGCCGACCGGCGGCTCGGTCGGCATCGGCTTCGCCATCCCCGCCGACGTGGCCGAATCCACCGCCAGGCAGCTGATCGCCGGCGGCAAGGTGGTTCGCGGCTATATCGGCGCCCAGATCCAGCCCTTCACCACCGACATGGCCGAGGCCCAAGGCCTGACCGACGTCAAGGGCGCCATCGTCGCCGACCTCGTCGAGGGCGGTCCCGCCCAGCGCGGCGGCCTGATGCCGGAAGACGTCGTGACCGCCGTCAATGGCGTCAACATCAAGAACGGCTCGGAACTGACCCGCGAAGTGGCCAAGGCCAAGCCCGGCGACGTGATCCGCCTGTCCGTCCTGCGGGGCGGCAAGCCACGCTCGGTCGAGATCCGCTCGGGCGTCCGCCCCAGCGAGCGCGACCTGGCGGTCAATGACAATGACGACGAGGACGGTTCCGCCGCCCCGACCAAGCCGGCTCTGCCGAAGTCGGAGGTGATCGGCCTGACCCTGGCGCCGCTGGACGACAGCGCCCGCCGCACCTTCAAGATCGCTCCAGAGGTGCGCGGCGTGCTGATCGACGCCGTCAAGCCGTCGTCCGACGCCGGCGAGAAGGGCCTGCAGAAGGGCGACGTGGTCTCCAGCGTCAACGGCCAGCCCGTGGCGACCGCCGCCGACGTCAGCGCCGCCGTTGACGCCGCCAAGAAGATCGGCCGGCCCAGCGTCAACCTGCGGATCGTCCGCGCAGGCCGCCCGACCATCGTGCCGGTCAAGATCGCGCCCTAGGTTCGTTCCGGGTCAGGTGGAAACACCTGACCCGGAAAGACTTTAGGTTCAAAGGCTTGACGCCCGCAGGCCCGTCCCGCCGCGAGGACCGCCTCGAGCGGACGGCGGCGCGGCCCCGCCCGAAGCGCACGGGGCTTTCGTCCGCGCGCGGTTCACGCCACCATGACCCGAAATGGTGACACCAGGCGTTTGGAGGCCGTCGATTCGCTCGACGCCTCCCGCCGTGGATTCGGGGACTCCAGCATGCGCATTCTGATCATCGAAGACGATCTGGAGGCGGCCGGCGCCATGAAGCATGGCCTGACCGAGGCCGGCTATGACTGCGTCCACGCGCCGGACGGCGAGGCGGGCCTGACCGAGGCCGGCAAGGGCGGCTTTGACGTGCTGATCGTCGACCGCATGATGCCCAAGAAGAACGGCGTCGAGGTGGTCGAGACCCTGCGCCGTGAAGGCGACAACACCCCCGTCCTGTTCCTGTCGGCGCTCGGCGAGGTCAGCGACCGCGTGGTCGGGCTGAAGGCCGGGGCCGACGACTATCTGGTCAAGCCCTACGCCTTTTCCGAACTGATGGCCCGGGTCGAGGCCCTGTCGCGCCGTCGTGAGACCGGCGCGGTCGCGACGACCCTCAAGGTCGGCGAACTCGAAATGAACCTGATCAACCGCACCGTCCACCGGGCCGGCAAGGAGATCGACCTGCAGCCTCGCGAGTTCCAGTTGCTGGAATTCATGATGCGCCACGCCGGCCAGGCGGTGACCCGCACCATGCTGCTGGAAAAGGTCTGGGAATATCACTTCGACCCGCAGACCAATGTCATCGACGTGCACATCTCGCGCCTGCGCTCGAAGATCGACAAGGGGTTCGATCGGGCCATGCTGCAGACCGTGCGCGGGGCCGGCTACCGCCTCGATTCGTAGGCGCTGGGGCGGCTTTATGATAGACTGGCGTCCATGAACAAGCCTGCGAAGCCCGAGGCGGATGATTTCGATGATCTGTCGGACCTGTACGGCCCGCCGCTGACCGATGCCGAACAGGACGCTTGGTTCGAACGAAATCGTGATGAGATCAACGCGTCGCTGGTGCGGGCGCGCCAGGAATTCGCCGAGGGCAAGGCTACACCCTGGGATTTCGAGGAAATGCTGGCGGACGCTCGAGCCGAGTTCGAGAAAACCCAGAAGACCAAGAAGGTCTGATGGGATCTCCGACGGCCGTCAAATCCGCGGACGCTCTGCGGGATTTCAGACGCATCTATGCCTGGATCGCGGCCGACAGTGGCGTCGCGCGCGCCGAGGCCGTTCTAAAGCGGCTGAATGAGGTGGTCCAACGCTTGGCCAAACGGCCGCGATTGGGGCGCCGGCGGTTCGATTTCCAGGACGATCCTTACAGCTTCAGCGCTCCGCCCTGGGTGATCGTCTACGAA
>NZ_PEGG01000365.1 GCF_002737765.1 Caulobacter sp. B11
AGCACGCCGGCGAACAGCCGCAGTTGACCCGTGGTACGGCCGCGCTCGCCTTCGAGACGACCGCGTGGCAGGCCGCTCTCGGCCATGACCCGCACGATCAGGTCGTCGCCCAGCGCTTCGATCTGCTCGGCGATGGATTCCAGGAACCGGGCCCGCGCCGGGTAGGACAGGGCCCGATAGGGCTGGAAGGCCGACGCCGCCAGGGCGCAGGCGGCGTCCAGGTCGCTCAGGGTCGCGCCGCCGAAGGCTGGCTCCAGCGCTTCACCCGAGGCGGCGTCGATCCCGCGAAGTTCACCCTGGGAGCCGCGCGTCGCGCCGCCCCCGATCAGCAGTTCACCCGTTAGCCGCAAGTCGTTGGTCCTTGGGTTGGACGGCGGCGATGAGCGCTTTGAGCTCTGAGAGTTCGCCGGTCGTCAGGTCAGTCAAAGGCGGACGAACGGGGCCAGCCCCGCGACCGATGGCGGTCATGCCGGCCTTGACGATCGACACCGCATAGCCGCGACCGCGGTTGCGCAGGGTGATGTAGGGCAGCACGAAGTCTCGCAGGCCGTTCATGACCGTTTCCCGATCACGGGCCCGAACCGCCTGATAGAAGGACAACGCCCATTCCGGCAGGAAGTTGAAGATGGCCGAGGAATAGGTGGTCACGCCCATCTCGAGATAGGGCAGAGCGAAGGTCTCGGCGGTGGGAAGGCCGCCGATATAGGTCAGCCGGTCGCCCATGCGCGCAAAGACGCGCATCATCAGCTCGATGTCGCCGACCCCGTCCTTGAAGCCCACGAGGTTGGGGTTGCGATCGCAGAGCTTTTCCAGCGTGTCTTCGTTGAGGACGGCGTTGTCGCGATTATAGACAATGACGCCCAGCGAGGTGGACTTGCAGACCGCCTCGATATGGGCGGCCAGGCCGTCCTGGGTCGAATTCATCAGGTACGGCGGCAGCAGCAGGACGCCATCCGCGCCTTCGATCTCGGCCGACCGGGCCAGGTCGGTGGCGATGGCCGTGCCATAGCCGCAGCCGGCGATGACCGGGACCTTGCCCTTGGTCTCGGCGACGGCGGCGCGCACCACCTGGGCGACCTCCTCGGGACGCAGGGAGAAGAACTCGCCCGTGCCGCCCGCCGCGAACAGCCCGGCCAGGTCACGCTGCAACATCCAGCCGCAGTGCTCACGATAGGCGTCTTCCACGAACTGGTGCTGGTCGTCGAAATGGGTGACCGGGAAGGACAGCAGGCCTCCGCCGATGATCTGCGCCATTTCGGACGGCGTCATTCTGCTCATGCAAGTCCTCGCTAATCGTGGGGCCGCATTTGGCCCACGGCCGCCCTCGTCTCCCCAGACGCTAGAGGGTGGGGCGTGCGGGGTCTAAGCCAAAGGCGCTATGGACCGATGCGGGAATTGGCTTGATGAGCGGGCGGTCTGGCCGATCCCAGGACTTTGGGCCGCGAAGGGGCTCGGCGATGACGCTGCCCCCGGGTGTCGTTGCAAGAAATGGATGAACGGCGCCGACGCGCGGCGAGCGGCCGGCCCAAGCCCCGCAGGGCTTGGCGGCCCCACAGGCACGCTCAAGTCCCCGCGCCCCTGACGCAATGATCGCGGTCCAGACGGCCCTTATCCCCCGGCAAGCGCCAACCAGGCCCGGGCCGGGAGCGATCGCGCCGCGGCGGCCATAAAGCCTGGCCTCGCCAGACACGCCGCAAATCAGGCCAGGATCGAGCGGTCGATCTGTGAAACCGAATTGACGCCGGTCAGGGCCATGGCGACGCGCATTTCCGTCTCGATCAGGTCCAGAAGCTGGGTCACGCCCGGTCCGCCGCGCGCGGCCAGGGCGTAGACGAAGGCCCGCCCCAACAGCACGCCCTTGGCGCCCAGGGCCAGCATCCGCACAACGTCGAGGCCCGAGCGCACGCCGCCGTCCGCTAGAACCGTCAGGCGATCGCCGACCGCATCGGCGATCGCCGGCAGGGCCCTGGCGCTGGACAGCACCCCGTCCAGTTGCCGCCCGCCATGGTTGGAGACCACGATGCCGTCGGCCCCGATGTCGGCGGCCGCCTTGGCGTCTTCGGGATCGAGCACTCCCTTGATGATCAGCGGGCCCTTCCAGAGGTCGCGGATCCAGTCGAGGTCTTTCCAGGTGATCGCGGGATCAAAGTTGGCCCCCAGCCAGCCCATGAAATCCTCGAGACCCGAATTCTCGCCCAGAACCGGCGCGACATTGCCCAGGGTGTGGGGGCGGCCCATCAGACCCACTTCCCACGCCCAGGTGGGCCTGCCCAGCGCCTGCAGCATCCGGCGGGCGGCGGCGTTGGGGCCGCTCATGCCGGAATGGGCGTCGCGATAGCGGGCGCCGGGCACCGGCATGTCGACCGTGAAGACCAGGGCCGTGGCGCTCGCCTCGCGGGCCCTGACCAGCAGGTCGCGCATAAAGCCCCGGTCGCGCAGGACGTACAGCTGGAACCAGATCGGCGCGGCGCTGGCCTTGGACACCTCGTCGACATCGCAGACCGAGACCGTGGACAGGCAGAACGGCACGCCCTTGGCGGCGGCGGCCCTGGCGGCCTGCACCTCGCCCCGGCGGGCGTACATACCGGTCAGGCCGACGGGCGCCAGGGCCACCGGCAGGCTCTGCTCGACCCCGAACAGGGTGGTCTTGGTCGACACCCGCGAGACATCCCTCAGCACGCGCTGGCGCAGGGACAGGTCAGCCAGGTCCGAGACGTTGCGACCGAGTGTCCGCTCGGCATAGGCGCCGCCGTCAATATAGTCGAACAGGAAGCGCGGCAGCTTGCGGCGGGCGGCCTCGCGGAAATCGGTGGTCGAGGCGACGATCATCGACAGGCCTATTGCAGGTTCACGACGGCGCCGCCATCGACGAGAAGGACCTCGCCCGTGACGGCTTGCGCTATGGCGACGCCCAAGTGGCGCCGCTGAGTGCGATGTCAGCCAATATGGACATCAAATCGGCGACGCGGGGCGTCTTTCTGCATGATCTGGGGTGGCGCGCCCTGCTGGATTCGAACCAGCGACCGCTCGCTTAGAAGGCGAGTGCTCTATCCAGCTGAGCTAAGGGCGCCAATTCCGAAAGGGTGCGGCCAGACGCCTAGTGCGTCCAGGGCTGGCGACGACCGGCGGCGAAATTGTCGGCATAGGCCTTGAGGATCCGCTTGGGCGTCTTGGGCTCGAACAGCTGGAAGGCGATCCCGTGACGCTGGGCGTAGGACACCGCTTCTTCGCGGGTGTCAAAGGTCAGGCGGACCTGACCGTTCATGTCGCTCGACTGGGTCCAGCCCATCAGGGGATCGGACTGGCGCGCCGAGACCGGCTCGAACTCCAGCAACCAGTCCTGGGTCTTGGCCTTGCCGGACTGCATGGCGGTCTTGGCGGGGCGATAGATGCGCGCGAGCATGAACCTCTCCATTGAACGTGTCACGGCGCCCCAAAAGGGGCGCCGTTGGTCGGAGCGGCAGGATTCGAACCTGCGACCCTCTGGTCCCAAACCAGATGCGCTACCAGGCTGCGCTACGCT
>NZ_PEGG01000366.1 GCF_002737765.1 Caulobacter sp. B11
CGCGTGCCACCCAACGTGCTCGCCGATAAACGTCGAGATGAAGAAGTAGCTGTGATCATACCCCGCCCGCCGCCGCACGGTGACCTTGCGGCCGGCCTTGGCGGCGGCGGCTTCGATCAGCTGAGGCTTCAGCTGACCTTCCAGGAAATTGTCGGCCAGGCCCTGGTCGATCAGGATGTCGTCGAAGCTCTCCCCCGCCCCGTCCTCGATCAGGGCGCAGGTGTCGTGGGCCCGCCAGAGGCTGCGGTCGTCGCCCAGATAGGCGGTCATGGCCTTTTCGCCCCACGGGCAGTTCAGCGGCGAGACGATCGGCGAGAAGGCGCTGACCGACTTGAACAGGTCGGGATGGCGCAGGGCGATGGTCAGGGCCCCGTGGCCGCCCATCGAGTGGCCGAAGATCCCGCGCCGGGCCGGGTCCAGCGGAAAGGCCCCGTCGACGGCCTGCAGCAGGTCTTTCGTGACATAGGAATACATCGAGAAGTGCGGCGCCCAGGGCGCCTGCGTGGCGTCGACATAGAAGCCCGCCCCCTGCCCCAGGTCATAGGCCGGATCGTCGGCCACGCCGTCTCCGCGCGGCGAGGTGTCGGGCGCGACGATGGCGATGCCATGCCGGGCGGCGTGTTCATAGACGCCGGATTTGACGGTGAAATTGTCTTCCGTGCAGGTCAGACCCGAGAGCCAGACCAGATAGGGAAACGGCCCCTCCCCGTCCGGCGTCCACACGGTGAACTTCATCGGCGTGCCGGTGCTGGCGCTGGCGTGCTTGCAGTAGCGCAGGGTTCCGCCATGGAGGCGGTGGGTGGCGAGGGTTTCGATCATCTCAAACTCCTCCCCTCCCCCTTGCGGGGAGGGGTTGGGGGTGGGGGAGCCAGCGCCGAGCCGGAGCCCCCAATCCGACCGCTTCGCGGCCACCTTTCCCCGCAAGGGGGAAAGGATTCAACGTCAGAACGTCACCACCGTCCGGATGCTCTCGCCGCTGTGCATGAGGTCGAACGCCTCGTTGATGCGCTCCAGCGGCAGGACGTGGGTGATCATCGGGTCGATCTGGATCTTGCCGTCCATGTACCAGTCGACGATCTTGGGCGTGTCGGTGCGGCCGCGCGCGCCGCCGAAGGCCGTGCCCCGCCAGACCCGGCCGGTGACCAGCTGGAACGGACGGGTCGAGATCTCTTTCCCTGCCTCGGCCACGCCGATGATGATGCTTTCGCCCCAGCCGCGATGGCAGGCTTCCAGCGCCTGGCGCATCACCGTGGTGTTGCCCGTGGCGTCAAAGGTGAAATCGGCGCCGCCGTCGGTCAGGGCCACCAGATGGGCGACGATGTCGCCGTCGATGGTTTTCGGATTGACGAAGTGGGTCATGCCGAACTTGCGGCCCCAGTCCTCGCGGTCGGGATTGATGTCGACCCCGACGATCATGTTGGCGCCGGCCAGCCGGGCGCCCTGCAGCACGTTCAGGCCGATGCCGCCCAGGCCAAAGACGATGACATTGTCGCCGGGCTTGACCTTGGCGGTGTTGATCGCCGCGCCCACGCCGGTGGTGACGCCGCAGCCGCAGTAGCAGGCGCTCTTGAACGGCGCGTCCTTGCGGATCCGGGCCACCGCGATCTCGGGCAGGACCGTGTAGTTCGAGAAGGTCGAGCAGCCCATATAGTGGTGGATGGTCTGGCCCTTGTAGGAGAAGCGGCTGGTGCCATCGGGCATCAGGCCCTTGCCCTGGGTGGCGCGAATGGCCGTGCAGAGGTTGGTCTTGCCGCTCAGGCAGCTTTTGCACTGGCGACATTCGGGCGTGTAGAGCGGGATCACGTGATCGCCGACCGCCAGGCTGGTGACGCCGGCCCCGACCTCGACCACCACGCCCGCGCCCTCATGGCCGAGGATCGAGGGGAACAGGCCCTCAGAGTCCAGGCCGTCCAGCGTGTAGGCGTCGGTGTGGCAGACGCCGGTGGCCTTGATCTCGATCAGCACCTCGCCCGCCTTGGGACCTTCCAGGTCGACCTCGACGATCTCCAGCGGCTTCTTGGCCTCAAAGGCTACGGCGGCGCGGGTCTTCATCGGGCGAGTCTCCTCAAGGTTTCGTGCGGCGCACCTTTACCAAAGCCCACGCCCGGGTCGAGGCCCGGCCGGCAATTAGACGGCTTCGACGGCCGGCAGGCGGTAGCGGCC
>NZ_PEGG01000367.1 GCF_002737765.1 Caulobacter sp. B11
ATGCGCCCTGGCGCGCACGCGCGATCAGCCTATCTGAGGTCCATGACCCATACCGACCGCCCCGCGCCGACTCTCGACGATTTCGCCCTCCTGGCCCGCCGCGCCTTCGAAAATCTACCGTCCACCTTTCGTGACCTGTCGGGCGACGTGATCATCCGTGTCGACGATTTCGCCAGCGACGAGGTGCTGGACGAGATGGACATCGAAGATCCCTTCGAGCTGACCGGCCTCTATCAGGGGGTCGATCTGGCCCATCGGTCGGTGCTCGATCCCCACCCCCATCCCTCGATGGTGTTCCTCTACCGGCGCCCGATCCTCGACGAATGGTGCGAGCGCGGCGACGTCTCGCTGGGCGAGCTGATCAGCCATGTCCTGGTCCACGAGATCGGCCACCATTTCGGGCTGTCGGACGACGACATCCATCGCATCGAGGATCAGGCATGACGGCGACATCCTTCGATCTCGCGGCCCTGCGCGACCGGATGAGCGAAGGCTCGTTCGCCAACGGCCTCGCCTTGGCCGAGGCCGGGGCCGTCAGCCTGGTGGCGATCGAGGATGACGTGGTCACCGCCCATGTCCAGGGCGGAGACCTCTATGTCGTCCAGCTTCGCCCCCCAGCCGACGGCGCCTGCACCTGTCCGGGCTTCGGCAAGTTCGGGGCCTGCAAGCACCAGGTCGCCGTCGCGGCGGTGGTCGAGGCCCTGGACGCTGCCGGCCTGCAGGCCGCGCAGGCCCGCATGGCCCGCCTGCGCGACGGCCTGGCCCTGGAAAGCCCGGAAGCCTTGATCGAACGCCTGGTCGACCTGGCCCTGCGCCGCCCGGACGTGCTGGCCGCCCTGGAAGGCGAGAAGACCCCCTAGGCGCCCAGAGCGCCCTTGCCACCGCCCCGGACAGCCGCCAGGCTGCGATAGCGCGACGGGTTGCATCAGTCGGTGATGAGCCTGGGGGAGAAGGCGATGAGCGGCTTTTGGCGGGGTGGTTCGCGGTCTGGTGCCTTTCGATCGCGATCTTCGGCGCGGTGCTGTCCGGCGGCGCGTTCGAGGCGACCAGCGGGCCGGTACGCCTGTTGCTGGCGGGTCTCAAAGGGCCGGGCGAAGCGGTCTTTGATCCCGTGCTGCGGTTCAGCCTCGCGGTCATGGGGGCGGTCTCGATCGGCTGGGCGGTCACGCTGTTCGCCACGATCCGAGCGGCCATCGCCCTGGGCGACCAGGGTCGTCCGCTGTGGCGCGCCATCTCGATGGGCATGGCCACCTGGTTCGTGATCGACAGCGCCCTGTCGGTGGCGACGGGCTTTAGTCTGAACGTCGCGCCCAATCTTGTCCTGGTGGCGATGTACGTCATCGGCTTGCGAGGCAGCGGGGCCCTCAGGTCGCCGGGCTGAGGGCGCGGGGCCCCGTCAGAACGCGGCGCTGAACACCGATCCGTCAGGCATCAGGGCGGCGCGCTTGAGGCCGTCGGAGGCGAAGGGCATGCTGACCTGGCCGTCGCGATCCACGGCGATCAAGCCGCCGTCGCCGCCAGGGCCGCGACGCCCGCAATGGCCGCGGCGGTCGCCTCCGCCAGGGACTGGCCGCCAAACCGCATGCGGTGCGCGACCTGCACCGCCACGGCCGTGCGGATGAAATACTCGCCCTGGCCCGTGCAGGACACCGCCACGGCGTCGTCGGCCCAGGCCCCCGCCCCGATCAGCGGGCTGTCTCCGACCCGGCCCGGCATTTTTCCAAACACCCCCGCCGTCGAGGTCGCCGCCGCCAGCCGGCCCTCGGCGTCGCGGACCACGCAGCCCACCGTGCCGACAGGATGGTCAGGAGGATGGTTGGTCTCGAACGCCCCGGCCCGGGTGAACCAGCGCTCGGGGTCAGCGATCTCCACCAGGCCCTGGGCGCGGGCGAAGGCCATGGCCCCCTCGCCGGCCAGCATCACGTGCGGAGTCTTTTCCATCACCGCCCGGGCGGCCAGGATCGGGCTCTCGAAGCCTTGCAGGGCGGCGACCGAGCCGGCCCGCGCGGTCAGGCCGTCCATGAGGCAGGCGTCCAGCTCATAGGCGCCGGCGGCGTTCGGGGAGGCGCCCCGGCCGGCGATATAGAGCCCGCTGGCCTCCAGGGCGACGACGGTCTCGACTGCCACATCGAGGGCCAAGGCGCCGGCGGCCAGCCGGTCGCGGCCCGCTTCGATCAGGCCGGCCATGTGGGCGATCTCGACGCTGTAGTCATGACCCGGCGCCGCGCCGGCGCCGCCGTGCAGGGCGAGACTAAAACGTTTGTTTGACATTTGACTTCCTTGGCCGCGCGCCCTGCGATAGCGTCCCGGCTCTTAACGAATAAAGACGGGAGAAGACAGATGAAGGCGGTTCTCAGCACGGTGGTCGGCGGACCCGAAACCCTGGAACTGTCGGAGCTGCCCGATCCCGTGGCCGGTCCCGGACAGGTGCTGCTGGCGGTCAAGGCCTGCGGCGTCAACTATCCCGACGTGCTGATCATCGAGGACAAGTACCAGTTCAAGCCGCAGCGGCCGTTCGCGCCGGGCGGCGAGGTCTCGGGCCTGATCGCGGCGGTCGGCGAAGGCGTGACCCGCTTCAAGGTCGGCGACCGGGTGCTGGCCTCGACCGGCCACGGCGGCATGGCCGAGATGCTGGCCCTGGACGAGAACCGCTGCACGGCCATTCCCGACAACATGCCCTTCGACGAGGCGGCCGCCTTCATCCTGACCTACGGCACCTCCTATTACGCCCTCAAGGATCGCGGCCACCTGAAGGCCGGCGAGACCTGCTGGTGCTCGGCGCGGCCGGCGGCGTCGGCCTGGCGGCGGTGGAACTGGGCAAGGCGGCGGGCGCGCGGGTGATCGCGGCGGCCTCCAGCCAGGAGAAGATCGACCTGGCTATCGCCCATGGCGCCGACGCCGGGGTGATCTATCCGCGCGGCCCGTTCGACAAGGACGGCCAGAAGGCCCTGGCCAATCTGATCAAGGACGCCTGCGGTCCCAACGGCTGGGACGTGGCCTATGACGCGGTCGGCGGCGACTATTCGGAAGCCACCATCCGCGCCGCCGGCTGGGGCGGCCGCTTCCTGGTGATCGGCTTCCCGTCTGGCATTCCCAAGATCCCGTTGAACCTGACCCTGCTGAAATCCTGCGACATCGTCGGGGTGTTCTGGGGCGCTTCGGTGGCCCGCGATCCCAAGGGCCACGCCCAGAACGTCAAGGACCTGATGGGCCTCTACGCCGAGGGCAAGATCAAGCCGCACGTCTCCGAGCGTTTTCCGCTGGAGCGGGCCGGGGACGCCATCGCCCACCTCGCCAGCCGCAAGGCCATGGGCAAGGTCGTGGTGACCATCGACTGATCTCCCCGGGCGGGGGCGACCGGACACGGTTAACCCCCGCTAAGGACGAAACTTAGCGGGATGCTTACGGCGTCGGGCTCATTCTGCGGCAGGATCCTGATGGAGGCCGCAGATGTCCGAGGTCGTCCAGACCGCCGTCCTGGCGCAGAGCGCCGCCCGCCCGTTCCGTCTCAAGCGGCGTCCGGAGGAGCGCGTCAGCGTGCTCGGCGCGGCCATGGACCTGGTGCGGCCCGAAGAGGTCTTCCACTTCGTCGCCGGCCGCCTGGCGCGGGGCGAGTCCTCGATCATCGCTAATCACAACCTCCACAGCCTCTACCTGTCACGCCGCCAGACCGCCGTTCGCGACTTCTTCCAGGCCGCCGATCTGGTCGAGGTCGACTCCACTCCGCTGCTCCTCTGGGCCCGGTTGATCGGGCGTTCCAGCCGCCGCTTCCACCGCTGCACCTATCTGGACTGGCGCGACGTGTTCTGGGCGGGGGCCCGGGATGAGGGCTGGCGGGTGTTCTTCGTCGGCGGAGCCCCTGGCGTGGCCGAGACGGCCCGCGACAAAATCCTGAACGATTGGCCAGGGGTCGAGCTCGCCGTGCACCATGGCTATTTCGACGCCAGCCCCGGATCGAGCGAGAACGCCGCCGTGGTCGAGGCGATCAACGCCTTCAAGCCGCAGATCCTGCTGGTCGGCATGGGGATGCCGCGCCAGGAGGTCTGGGTGCTGGAGAACCACGCCGCCGTCACCGGGCCCTGCGCGCATTTCACGGTCGGC
>NZ_PEGG01000368.1 GCF_002737765.1 Caulobacter sp. B11
CGGCGAGGATCGACGACCGCGACCTTTTCGCCGTCCGAGACGAAGCCGGCCCCGGCGGTGATCACCCGCGCGCCGTCGGCCAGGCCCGCGACCAGGGCGTCGTCGCCGTCGAAGCCGCCGAACCGCACGCTCGTGCGGCGCGCCACGCCGCCGTCGATGCGCAGGACCGAGGCCTTGTCGCCCGAGGCCTCGAGCAGGGCTTCGGCCGGGATGCGCGAGAAGCCGGCCCCCTTGTCCGGGGCGGCGGTGACGATGCGGGCGGTGGCGATCTGGCCGCTGCGCAGCTCGGGGCGGGCCGCCAGTTCGATCTCGACCATCACCGCGCCGGTGCGGGCGTCGGCGGCCTGGCCGACCCGGGTGACGACGCCGCCCAGGGTCTGGCCGGGCAGGGCGTCGACGGTGATCTGGACGGCCGATCCGACTCGGACCCGGCTGACGTCGCGGTCGGCCAGGGGGGCGCGCAGCACCAGCGGGCTTTGCAGATCGGCGACGCGGACGATGGTCTGGCCTGGGGCGGCGACCTCGCCGGCCTGGGCGCGGCGCTCCAGCACCACCCCCGAGGCGGGAGAGACCAGCCGGGCCCAGCGCCGGTCGAAGGCGGCGGCGTTCTGGGCGGCCCCGGCGGCCTTCACCGCGCTCTCGCGGTCGTCCAGCCGGGCCTTGGAGACATAGCCCTTGGCAAAGAGGACGCGGTCGCGCTCCAGGTCGCGGCGGGCCCGCTCCAGGTCGACGCCGGTTTGTTGGTTGCGGGCCTCGACGGCGGCGGGATCGATGGCGGCCAGAACCTGGCCGGCCCGCACCGTGTCGCCGGCCTCGACGGTGACGGCGGTCAGCACCCCGGCGATGCGGAACGACAGGGCCATCTCGCGGCGGCGCTCCAGCGCGCCGGTGGCGGTGATGCTGGCGATCGCATTGGGCGCGGCGACGACCACCGCCTCGACCGCCTGGGGCGGCGCGGCGGCGGGCGGGGCCTTGGCGGGACCGCAGGCCGACAGGATCAGGCACGAGGCGGTCAAGGCCAGCCGGCGTCGTCCGCCATCGCCGCTAGAGCTCATCGCGCCCATGACTCGCCTCGACCATCAATCAGTGATAAGTTATCAGTGATAGATTATCACGCCTTGTCAAGCTTGGCGCGGTGACGGAAAGCTCGCAAACGATGAAAGCACCTCTGGTTCGATCCCCCCGCAAGGCCAAGGGGCAGGGCGGCGAGCGCCGCGAGGAGATCCTCGACGCGGCCCTGAGCCTGTTCACCCGCGACGGACTGCACGCGGTCTCGACCCGGCAGATCGCCGAGGCGGCGGGCATCTCGCAGCCGGCCCTCTATGCCTATTTCGCCACCAAGGACGACCTGATCGCCGACCTGTGCGTGCGGGCGTTCGCGACCCTGTCGGCGCGGATGGCCGCGGCCAAGGCCGACTGGACTCCTTCCCAGGCCTGTTTCGACAAGGCCATGCGGGTCTATATCGATTTCGGCCTGGAGAACCCCGACGCCTACCGCGTGGCCTTCATGATCGAGAAGAGCCATGACGGGACCTTCCTGGCCCGCACCGGCGGCCGGGCGATGCAGGCCGGGGTCGAGGCGTTCGGCGCGTTTCTGGGCATGGTCGCCGACCTGCAGGCCCACGGCCTGACCCTGGACGATGATCCCGAGCGCTTGACCCAGACCCTGTGGGCCGCCCTTCACGGCCTGGTGTCGCTGCTGGTCGCCCGGCCGGAATTCCCCTGGGTCGAGCGCGAGTCGCTGATCGCGGCCCATATCGCCATGCTGCGGCGGGGCGCGCTGCGCCCGGGCTGAGGGCGAGGCCCGCGTCGCGGGACAAGGTTTTCGGCCCAAGACCGTGGTCATGGGGACCATCACGCCCTATATGCCCGCTTCCTCCAGACCGGACCCGGACAAGACCATGGCCAAGCTGCAGTCCCTCGAAACCTTCAGCCTGCACGAACACGACAACGGCTATCGCCTGCTCGTTTCGGCGGTGGGCGGCGACGCCATCTATGTCGAGATCACCCCGGCCCAGATGGACGACATCATCGACAGCCTCGACGCCGCC
>NZ_PEGG01000369.1 GCF_002737765.1 Caulobacter sp. B11
CCCTGGTGATCTTCACCAGCGACAACGGCGGGGCACTATGTCGGCCTGCCGGAAATCAACCGGCCCTATCGCGGCTGGAAGGCGACCTTCTTCGAAGGCGGCGTGCGCGTGCCGTTCTACATGCGCTGGCCCGCGGGCCTGCCGTCCGGCGCCAAATATGCCAATCCGGTCGGCCATATCGACATCTTCGCCACCGCCGCCGGCGCGGCGCGCGGCGATCCCCAAGGACCGGGCCATTGACGGCGTCGATCTGATACCATTCCTCGCAGGCAAGGCTTCGGGTCGCCCCCACGACGTGCTGTTCTGGCGCTCGGGACGCTACAAGATGGTGCGGGCCGGCGACTGGAAGCTGCAGACGCTCGAGGACCCCCAGAAGGTCTGGCTGTTCGACCTGGCCAGCGACCCCACCGAGCGCAACAACCTGGCGACCTCAAACCCCGCCAAGGTGGCCGAACTAACCGCCCTGCTGCGCCAGCAGGACGGCCGAAACATCAAGCCGATCTGGCCGTCACTGTTGCAGGGCGCGATCGCGATCGACCATCCGCTAGGCGTCGCCGACAAGCCGACCGACGACTATATTCACTGGGATAACTGAGCCGCTGAACGCGATCCGGACAGGGCGGCGCCTGGTCCGGATCGCGCCTATCCGACGCGCCTTGGAAGGCGGCGGCCTGGGCGGAGGGCAGTCAGAGGGCGGCGCCGCCGTTCATGGCGGACCGCGTCAGGACCGAAGGCTGTGAACCAGGGTGTTGAGTAGGGCGACAATGGCCTGGGGCTGTCTTCCTGCAGGAAGTGGCCGCCGGTCAGGATCACGTGCGGCTGGCCGGCCGCCCCGGGGATCCGAGCCTTGAAGATCGCCTCGCCGCCGCGGGTGACCGCGTCGCCGTCGCTGAAGGCCGTGACGAACGGCTTGTCGAAGGTCTCCAGCACCGCCCAGGCCGCCTTGTTCTCGGCCACCGAGCCATGCTCGGGCGTGGTCGGGACCAGGGTCGGAAACTGGCGCGCGCCTTCCTTGAAGGTCTCGTCCGGGAACGGCGCGTCATAGGCGGCGATCTCAGAGTCCGTCAGGTCGCGCGCCGTGCCCATGTTGACGATGCCGCCCACCGGCAACACCGGGGCGTTCTGGCTGAAGTCCAGCCAGGCCTTGAAGCCCTCGGTCCAGCCCGTGCCGGTCGGCAGGCCGGTATTGCCGACGGCGACGGCCGCGAAACGCTCCGGAAAGGCCGCGACCAGCCGCAGGCCGATCAGGCCGCCCCAGTCCTGGCAGAACAGGGTGACGCCCGTCAGGTCGAGGGCCGTCAGCCAGTCGCTCATCCAGGCCACATGCCGCTCATAGGTATAGTCCTCGCGGCGGCTGGGCTTGTCGGAGCGGCCAAAGCCGATCAGGTCCGGCGCCACGACCCTGTGTCCCTTGGCGACCAGGCCGGCGATGATGTTGCGATAGAGATAGGCCCACGAGGGCTCGCCATGCATCAGCAGGACCACGGGCGCGTCGCGCGGGCCCTCATCGACATAGTGCAGGCGCAGGGCCGTGCCATCGGCGTCGGTGATCTCGACATAGTGCGGCGGGAACGGCCAGTCGGCCAGGGCCTCGAACCGTGAGTCCGGCGTCCTCAACACGATCATTCCGTCGTCTCCCGTTGACTCCGCCGCGAGCCCGGCGGCATATATACTGACAACATGCGTGCCACTACATTGCGGTGGGGTCAAGCCCGCCCGCCACGTCCAGGGAGCGAAGCGATGCGGACCAGAACGATAGTGGGATTGTCATTGGCCGGGCTGGTCGCGGTGACCGCGACAGCGGGTTGGTTCTTGCGCGGCCAGATCGCCATGGCCGCCATGGAGCGTCTCTACGGCAAGGCCTTGAGCCGCGCGCCGGACGACGGTCTGGCGGACGGCCTGCACGTCGGCCTCTGCGGGGCGGGCGGCCCGATGCCGGATCCGCGACGCGCCGGTCCCTGCACCGCCATTCTGGCGGGGAAGCGGCTGTTCATCGTCGACGCCGGATCGGGCGCCAGCCGCAACCTCTCCCTGATGAACCTGCCGCCGGCCCGGGTGGAGGCGATCTTTCTCACCCACTTCCATTCCGACCATATCGACGGCCTGGGCGAGCTGATGCTGCAGCGCTGGGGCGGCGGCGCGGCGACCTCGCCGGTTCCCGTGCACGGCCCGACCGGGGTCGACCAGGTGGTCGGCGGCTTCATGACCGCCTACACTCTCGATGAGGGTTACCGGATCGCCCATCACGGCCAGAAGGTGATCCCGCCCTCGGGCTTTGGCGGCGCCCCGCTCCCGTTCGTCGCCGGCGAGGCCCAGCCCGACCTGGTGCTGATCGACGAACCGGACCTGAAGGTCACCGCCTTCCCCGTGCGCCACGACCCTGTCCAGCCCGCCGTCGGCTACGCCTTCGAATACAAGGCCGCAGGGTAGTGATCAGCGGCGACACCGCGCCGTCGGCGCGGGTGGAGGCGGCCGCCAAGGGCGCCGACCTGCTGGTCCACGAGGCCTTG
>NZ_PEGG01000370.1 GCF_002737765.1 Caulobacter sp. B11
ATGGTCTCGCCCTCCAGCAGCACGCGGGGCCGGGTGATGACGAGGTTCTTGTACTTGCCCTCGGCGACCAGGCTAAGGCCCGCGGCTATGGCCAGATGGGTCTTGCCCGTGCCGGTGGGTCCGACGCCGAACAGCAGCGACCGGTCCGAATGCAGCAGGGCGTTCATGAAGGCGACCTGGCTCAGCGACATGGGTCGCACCGCCTGGTTGATGCCCTTGAGCCGATAGGCCAGATCGAACTTCAGGGCCTTATCGAGCGCAACGCCGGTAGCCTCGGCCACCAGGTCGTGGTGTCCAGGCGTCGCGGCCTGCGCCATGTCGACGATCTTGCCGGCGATCGTCGCGGCCAGGTTCACGGCCAGCGCGTCGCCCACCGCCCGAAGGCCGCCCGGCCCCAGGGTGATCTGCACGCGATAGGGGCGCAGCGCGGTTTCAATGGAGCGGGCCGTCGACTCCCGCCCGGCCGCCAGGCGCTCGACGAGGTGCGGCGGCAGCGGAACGTCCCGCGAGCAGGCCGGAGGGGTCAGGTCCCCGGTAAAGTCCACAGCATGTCTCCCGTGACGCGGCGACCGCGGTCACCGGCAGATCACGGCAGACTCCCATACGGGCGGGGACGTGGCCTTTGATTCAGAACACAGACTCCCCAAAATGGGGGAACCTACGCGCCCCAGAACCCCACCAGTTTCCGGACCTCGGCCACGGTCGGGGCGGCGACGTCGCGCGCCCGTTCCGCGCCCTTGGCGAGAATCCGGTCGATCTCGGCCGGATCGGCCAGCAGGGCGCGCATGCGCATCCCGACCGGGGCCAGCTTCTCGACTGCCAGGTCAGCCAGGGCCGGCTTAAACGTCCCAAAGCCCTTGCCGGCGTATTCGGCTAGAACCTCCGCCTTGGTCCGACCGTCGAGGGCGGCGAAGATGCCGACGAGATTGTCGGCCTCGGGGCGGGTCGCCAGTTCTTCCAGGGTTTCGGGCAGGGGCTCGGGATCGGTGCGGGCCTTCTTGACCTTGGTGGCGATGGCGTCGGCGTCGTCGGTCAGGTTGATGCGGCTATAGTCCGACGGGTCGGACTTGCTCATCTTGGCCAAGCCGTCGCGCAGGCTCATGATCCGCGCGCCCGGGCCCTGGATCAGCGGTTCGGGCTGCGGGAAGAAGGCCGGGGCGGCGAAGTCGTGATTGAACTTGGCGGCGATGTCGCGGGTCAGCTCCAGGTGCTGCTTCTGGTCCTCGCCCACCGGCACATGGGTGGCCTTGTAGATCAGGATGTCGGCGGCCTGCAGCACCGGATAGGTGTAGAGGCCGACGCTGGAGCGCTCCTTGTGCTTGCCGCTCTTTTCCTTGAACTGGGTCATGCGGTCCAGCCAGCCGAGGCGAGCGACGCACTGGAAGATCCAGGCCAGCTCGGCATGCTCGGGCACGGCCGATTGCGGGAAGATGGTGGCCTTGGCCGGGTCGAGGCCGGCGGCCAGATAGGCGGCGGCGATCTCGCGGGTCTGCTGGGCCAGGGCCGCGGGCTCCTGCCAGACGGTGATGGCGTGCAGGTCGGCGACGAAGATGAAGGTGTCGATCTCGTGCTGCAGCCGGGCGAACTTCACCAGGGCGCCGAGATAGTTGCCCAGATGCAGGGCCCCGGAGGGCTGCACGCCGGAGAGCACGCGGGCGGGGCCCGCATAGGGAACGGGAATGTGGTCGGTCATGGCTTCAGCCTTGGAGCTCGAACAGGGAAATGGCGACGGCGCGGGGGCGCTGTCCGCGCGAACGCGCGGCGATCCGGGTCAGAAGAAGCTGCGCCATCGCGCTGCGAAGGATCCGTTCAGGGCCATGGCTGCTGGTTAGCCGCCCCGGACCCGGAGGGCAAGTCGCCTCAGCCGCCCCGTCCGCGCCGGAAGATCGTTCGCGCCTCGGCCAGGGTGACGCCGCCCGAGGCCAACAGCAGGCCCGGATAGATCAAGGCCGCCAGACCGCAGGTCGCCAGAATCGCCAACTCCTTGGCCGAGCCCAGTCCCAGGGCCAGGATCGGGGCCTCGATCGCCGGCCGCCAATGCGACAGGGCCGCCAGGATCAGGCCCAGGGCGACGCTGGCCGCCAGCACCCTCACGATCTTGCCCCAGGCCGCCGGGCTAGGCGCGTAGTCGCCGCGACGCCCCAGGACCACGGTCATCTGCAACACGTTCAGCCACGAGGCCGCGCTGGTCGCCGCCGCCAGACCCGCGACGCCGAACACCGGGAACAGGGCCAGGCCCAGCACGATATTGGCCGCCACCGAGATCAGGGCGAACCGCATCGGGCCCTTGGTGTCGCCCCGCGCGAAGAAGGCCGGCGACAGGATGCGGGCCAGGACGAAGGCCGGGGTGCCCCAGCCGTACTGCATCAGGGCGTCGGCCGTGGCGCGGGCGTCGAAGGCCG
>NZ_PEGG01000371.1 GCF_002737765.1 Caulobacter sp. B11
TTCGTCCGTTTCCAGCGCCTTCAGGCGCGGCAGGAGGCGCGCCACGACATCGCGCCCGAAGCCCGTGCCGATACGCCCGACATGGACCAGCTGACCGTCACGGTTGACCCCGGCGATCAGCGACCGAAAGGCGTCGCCGGTAGTGGTCCAGCCGCCGATGACCACCTCGTGGCCCTGACGGCACTTGGACTTGCCCCAGGTTTCGCCGCGGCCCGACTGGTAGGGCGCGTCGAGCCGCTTGGAGATGACGCCCTCGAGATCCATGCGGCAGGCGGAGAGCAGCACCGCATCGCCGGCGGTGATGAAATGCTCGACATAGCGGATATTGGCCGGCGCGCCGGCCAGGTGCGCCCGCAGACGAGCCTTTCGCTCCGACAGGGGCAGGGGCCGCAGGTCCTCCTGGCCGGAATACAGCTGGTCGAAGACGAAGAATATCAGGTCCTTGGTCCTGCCCTCGGAGATCGCCGCCTGTAGCGCGGCGAAATCGGGCGCGCCGGTAGCGTCCAGGGCCACCACCTCGCCGTCGAGGATACCGTCGCCGAGGCCCGCGCCCGCCGCCACGATCTCCGGAAACCGGGCCGACCAGTCCAGGCCCTTGCGGGTGAGCAGGGTCGCCTTGCCGCCCTCGGTGCGCATCTGCATGCGATAGCCGTCGAACTTGATCTCATGCGCCCAGCCGGGGCCGGCGGGCGGCTTTTCCAGCGTCCGAGTCAGCTGCGGCGCGATGAAGGCCGGCAAGGTGGCGACGGATTTCGCCTTCGCGGCCCTAGGTTTGGGCTTTGGCTTGGGCGTTGGCGGCTTGGACTGCCCGGCCGAGCCCGCGTCAGCCCCCTTCGCGATCATGAACGGCCTGATCGTCCCGCCCTTGCTGTCTGCGATCTCGGCCATGGTCCGCCCCGAGGCGACGGATCGGTCGTCGTCCGTCGGCCCGGCGACATCGCCCTCGACCGCCCCGTCGTCGCGATGCTTGATCAATAGCCAAGCGGTCTTGGCCCGCGTCCCGCCATCGCCCTTCAGGCGTACGAGCACCCACCCGCCGTGCATCCGCTCGCCCTCCATGACGAACTTCAGCTCCCCCCTGGAAAGGGCCTGGTCGATGTCCTCGAAGCCCGTCTGCGGCGCCCAGAAGCCACGGTCCCACAGCATCACCGTGCCGCCGCCATATTGACCCTTGGGGATCACGCCCTCGAAGTCGCCATAGTCGAGCGGGTGGTCCTCGACCGCCATCGCCATCCGCCGGTCCCTGGGGTCCAGAGACGGCCCCTTGGGCACGGCCCAGGATCGAAAGGTCCCGCGTGTTCGAGCCGCAGATCAAAATGCAGGTGACTGGCGGCATGCTTCTGGATGACGAACCGCAGCGCCTGGGAGGGCGCGACCCTGGCGTCCTCGCCCGACGGCTCCGCTGTCCGGGAAAAGTCGCGCATCTGCTGGTATTTGGCGAGCTTGCTGGCGGCCATCGATCTGCTCCGGCTCGGGTGAGGACCAACAACGAACAGCTCGGCCACGGGATCCGGCCGGGCGGCGGGCGCGGACTCCTTTCCCGCCCCGAGGCGTTCAAGACGGCAGGAGATCCGCCCATGAGCCCGATCGCCGGCAAGACCCGGCCGTTCCGCGTCCACGCGCGTCACGTGGACAGCCACCAGGCCCGCCTCCTGCAAGAGGCGTCCTTCGAAACGGCCGCCGTAGCCTATGTCGAGGATTTCCCCCCGCCAAGGACCGACGCCGCTGAGATCAGCGTCATCGTGCGCGAGGCCGACACCGGCCAAGCGCGCTGTTTCCGCATCGACCTGGGCTCCGGCGACGCCGCGCCCTCCGACCAGAGTCTTTCCCGGGGCGGACGAACGAATCGCTTCCTGAGTCGTTGAGTCGGTCCGAGCGCCCGCGGCGCCGCCCGAGGGACCCGACATGACCTATCGCCCGACCTGGCAAGGACACCTGAAACTGTCGCTCGTGACCTGCCCGGTCGCGCTCTACACGGCCACCAGTTCGGCGGGAGACGTCCACTTCAACCTGATCAATCCAAAGACTCATAACCGAATCCGGATGATCACGACCGACCCGGACACCGGGCCGATCGAGCGTTCCGAACTGGTCAAGGGCTATGAGATTTCCAAGGGCGAATACATTTTGCTGACCAATGACGAAATCGACGCCGTCAAGCTTGAGAGCACCCGGACCATCGAGATCGAGCGCTTCGTCCCGGCCGCCGAGATCGACCGCCTCTATTGGGACAACCCCTATTTCCTCGCGCCCGACGGCAAGTTGGCCCAGGAGGCCTTCGGCGTGATCCGCACCGCCCTGGAAAGGTCGGGCAAGATCGCCCTGGGCCGCGTGGTGATCGGCGCCCGAGAACGGATCGTGGCGCTCGAGCCCCGCGACCGCGGCATCCTGGCCTATACGATCCGGACCGACGCGGAGGTGCGCGAGCCCGACGAGATCTTCGCCGGCATCAGCGACAAGGCCGCCGACCCGGCGATGATCGCCATCGCCGAGAAGATCATCGCGCAACTGGAAGGCCCCTTCGATCCCAGCCAATTCGTGGATCGCTATGAGGAAGCGCTCAGGGCGCTGATCGAGGACAAGAAGAAGGGTCACAAGCCCGCCAGGGTGGCCGAGCCGGACGACACCAATGTCGTGGACCTGATGGCGGCGCTGCGCGCCAGCCTCGGCGGCCAGACCAAGCACGCCGCGAAACCGGCCGCCGGGTCAAAACCCGCCAAGGCGCCGTCCAAGGCCAAGGCTCGCAAGGCCAGTTGAGCACTGGCCAAACGCGGCCGCGCGCGGCCACTGGCGAGCCAATGGCGGCGACACGCGTCGATTCAGGCGTTTTCTATATCAGCAGCCATCCGCGAGCAGGCGAATGACGCCAGGAGCGGCGCCCTAGATGGCGACGTCGTGATCCTCGACAATCTGGCGGCCCACAAAGCCCCGCCGCCAGATCGCAATCTGATCGAAAATACTTTTTCGAAGCTGGAGATCTCTACTGAAAGGGACGCCACCCGAACTTTCGAACAAATTTGGGCGCTTTCGCGCGGGCCATCGGCGCCCCACACCCAGTGAATTCGCCAACTAATTCTTTGCTGCGGACAATGTACGAGTTAGAAAAACTTGAATTCAAATAGATCCCGATAAATAAATCGTAGCTAAATTATATTTTATTTTCTCTCAAATTTAAGCAATCAAGCTGCACAAAACGCTACACGGTGGGCGGTTTTTGAAAATTCACCCGAGCCAGCATCGCGCCAGCCACCGCCAAAAGGGCGCCGCCGATGCCGAGAAACGGAACACCGTTACCCACATCGTTCACAAGGGCGCAAATTCCATAGCCAATATTGCCGCTGGACAAGGAAATAAGCAGCACTATTGCTATCAATGAACTATTAGACTTGGCCATCGTTCATCATCCTATTTCGGTCAAACGCGCCAGACAAGGCTTTCTGTCCCGGCGAATTTGAAGAAAGGCGATATGGAAGGAACGCCCCGTAACGCCTTGGGCCTCTTTCAGGATGGCCACGGCCCGTTTCGACAGGGGCACGACATGCTCGCGCTTCATCTTCATGCGACTGGGCGGGATACACCAGCCTCCAGATCGATCTCCACCCCGCTGACGAAGCTCGCCCGGGCGCAGGAAGACGTGCGGGGCCAGGCGATGGGCCCAGACCGTCGACGGCATGCCGGCGAACGCGTCTATGGACCTCAGCAGGGCGCCCAAGGCCTCTGGTCTCGATGATCGCGGCGTGATGCTCTCA
>NZ_PEGG01000372.1 GCF_002737765.1 Caulobacter sp. B11
CGATCGTGGTCGGGCATTTCTCGGCCGAGCAGTTGGGCTTCCACGCCATGGGCCTGGGCGCCGACCTCGATCTTCGTGACCATGACGGTGGGGTTGCTGGTCGGCGTGCAGGTGATGACCTCGCGGGCCCTGGGCGCAGACCGGCCGCATGACACTGGCGCGGTGCTGCGCCGCGGCCTGGTCTATGCCTTCTGGCTGGGCCTGGCGGGGGCGGCGGTGCTGGCCCTGATCGGACCGCCCCTTCTGCATCGCGCCGGCCTGGCCCCGGCCCTGGCCGACGGCGCGACCCTGCCGCTGATCGTCTTTTCGCTGTCCCTGCCGGTCTATGCCGTCAGCGTGGCCCTGAGCTTCTGGCTGGAGGGCCTGGGGCGTCCGGGCGCGGTGACCATCGCCATGTGGGTCGCCAACCTGATCAATCTGGCCGTCAACCTGCTGCTGGTGCCGGGAACCTGGGGCCTGCCCGCCCTGGGCGCGACCGGCGGGGCCTGGGCGACCTTCGTGGCGCGCGTGGCCCTGACCCTGATCCTGGCCGTCGTGGTGCTGCGCATGAAGGACGCCCGGGTGCTGGGCGTGTTCGACAAGCCCGCCGCCGATCGTCCGGCCGAGATCGAGCAGCGCCGGGTCGGCTACGGAGCCGGAGCGTCCAACTTCTTCGAGGTTTCGGCCTTCGCGGCCATGAGCCTGGTGGCCGGCTGGCTGGGTGGGCTGTCGGTGGCCGCCTGGGCGGTGGTGATCAACGCCGTGGCGGTGATCTTCATGGTCCCCCTGGGCCTGTCGACCGCGACCGCGGTTCAGGTCGGCCGGGCCTATGGCGCCCGCGACCAGGCCGGCATGAGCCGGGCCGGCTGGATCGCCTTCGGGGTCACCGCGGTGTTCGGTCTGGTGGTGTCGCTGGTGCTGTGGCCGACGGCCGGATGGGTGGCCGGCGCCTATACCAATGATCCCGCCGCCATCGCCCTGATCGCTCCGGCCCTGGTGCTCAGCTGCCTGTTCCTGATCCCCGACGCCGTGCAGGTGGTCTGCGCCCAGGCCCTGCGGGCCCGGGGCGAGGTGTGGATCCCGACCGCGACCCACATGGTCAGCTACGCCCTGATCATGGGGCCCCTGGCCTGGTGGCTGGCCCTGCCGATGAAGCTGGGCGTCAACGGCATCGTCTGGTCGGTGATCATCACCAGCTTCATCGCCGCCGGGCTGCTGCTCGGGCGGTATCGGATGCTGGACCTTCGGGACCGTTAGGGGTGGCGGGGCTCTAGGCCCCAGCCCCCAGGATCCAACCTTCTTCCGCCTCGGCGTCGGCCGCCGCTTCGGGCGCGACATCCTTGCCGGGCGCGAACAGGGCGGCCAGCTTGCCGGCTTCGTCCAGCTTGGCGAAGTGTTCGGCCAGGGCGCGCACCTGGGCGGCGTCCTTGATCTCGCCGACCGCGGGCGTGGCCTTGATCAGCGAGGGATAGACCTCGGCGATCACCAGTTCGACACCCTCGAGGTCGGCCTCGGTCAGGGCCTTGAAGCCGGTTTCGAACGGCCAGACCCGGGCGGCGTCGCCGCGGGCGTCCTTCAGGCGGCGCACGGCGGGGATGCCGACGATCGCCTGACCGCCGACCGAGCCGTTATAGTAGAGCTTCCAGATCGAGTGGGCGCCCTTGGCGGCCTTGTCCGTGTGACGGAACTCGGCCAGGTCGCCCTCGCCATGCTCGCGGGTGCGCTTGGGCTGCAGGGTGGTCAGGGTGTCCTTGGGCGGGCAGCCCCAGAACGGGAAGGGTCCGCCGGTCAGACGGCGATTGACCTCCGACCCGACGCCGAAGCGGTTGTTGGTGTTGTCGGCCTTGTCCTTGACCATCTTGGCCAGCTGGTCCCAGACCGCCCGCCAGGCGTGATCGCCCTTCAGCGCCAGGCCGAGGCGAAGCCGCGCGGGAAGCCCAGCGGGAAGTCGAACCCGACCAGGGCGCGCTCGCCGCGCTTCTTTCAGGTCATCCAGGATGACAGCCAGCTTGGCCTCGGCCTCCATCCGGGTGGCCGGATTGAAGGTCTCGAAGGTCAGGCGGAAGCGGACGTCGCGCTTGAGCACGCCGATCCAGACGGAGTCGGCCCCGTGGTCGGCTTGGCCGCCGCGCTCCAATCGACGATGACATAGGCGCTGAACAGGCGCGACACAGGGTGCGCTCCGCGTGAGTTGAACGAAGCGCGCTTCTACTCTTCTCCGGCCGCTGCGGCCAGACGAGAACGCTCGTCTTAGGCGGCGTTTTGTTCGACAGCGGCTTCCGTGGCCGTCGCGGACGGCCGGACCCCGGCGAACCAGCGGGCCGGGGGCTCGCAGGCGGGGCCGAGGGCGGCGCGGACGATGGCCGGGGGACGACGCTCTTCCGGGTCATGAACAGGCCATTGGCCTTCAACCGCAGACCGGCGATCTTGTGGGCGCCGAGCATGGTCAGGGGCACGGCCAGGATCAGGCCCGCCAGGATCGGCAGGGTGGCGGTCAGCAGGTCGGGCGTGAACCAGAACAGCAGGGCCAGGGTCAGGCCGCTGATGCTGATCCAGCCCATGGCCGCGAAGGCTTCCTTGCCGCTGACCTTGTCGGCGTCGCGGCGCTGGGTGGCCCAGCCGCCGACCTTGCCGGCCAGGATCTCGACCAGGGCGCGGGTCTGGGTGAACATCAGCATGGGGCGACCAGGGCCGACAGCAGCATTTCGACCGACAGGCCGGCGGCGACGCGACGCTTGCCGCCGAAGGCCTTGACCTCGCCCGGACGGGTGAAGATCAGGGCCAGACCCAGAAGCTTGGGGCCGAACAGCAGGATGAAGGTGATGATCATCGCCCAGGCGGTGGCCTGGATCTCGCGCCAGTCGATCAGGGCGTGGGCGGCGGCCTGCAGGTCGGCCAGGGTGAAGGGCCTTCTTCAGCTCGGGCATCAGCAGGCGCGAGATCACGCCGGCCGACAGGGCCACGAACCACAGGGGCGACAGCACATAGGACAGCACGCCGATCACCAGGTGCAGGCGGCTCATCCAGTGCAGGCCGGGCAGGCCGACCAGGGGGATGTGCTGCACATTGCCCCGGCACCAGCGGCGGTCGCGGGT
>NZ_PEGG01000373.1 GCF_002737765.1 Caulobacter sp. B11
GGCGCTGGAATGGGAGGACCAGGCCCCGCTCGGCGAGCCGGGCAGTCGCCCCATCGATCCCGAGGCGGCCGCCGAGCGCCTGAACCAGCTTCTGGCCCGCGCGGGCCTGGACGAGGTGCGCGAGGCCCAGGCCACCTATGCCCGCGAGGCGTCCTATGCCTTCCAGCCGCGCGAGCGCGAGGGCGAGCCGCGGATGATGCTGGCCGAGGCCGGCACCGGGGTCGGCAAGACCCTCGGCTATCTGGCCCGGCCTCGCTATGGGCCGAGGCCAACGGGCCGTCGGTGTGGATCAGCACCTATACTCGCGCCCTGCAGCGCCAGATCGAGCGCGAGAGCCATTCGATCTATCCCGACCCCGTCGTGCGAGCCCGCAAGGCGGTCGTGCGCAAGGGCCGCGAGAACTATCTGTGCCTGTTGAATTTCCAGGAACAGGTCAACAGCGCCCAGCTGGGCAATGGCGACCTGATCGGGCTTGGACTGGCGGCGCGCTGGGCGCGGGCCAGCCGCGACGGCGACATGACCGGCGGCGACTTCCCGGCCTGGCTGCCGACCCTGTTCGCGATCGCGCCCTCCAACCAGGCCGGACCGTCCAACCTGGTCGACCGGCGGGGCGAGTGCATCCATGCCGGCTGCCAGCACTATCGGGTCTGTTTCATCGAGAAGGCGGTGCGGGCCTCCAAGCGCGCCGACATCGTCATCGCCAACCACGCCCTGGTCCTGACCCAGGCGGCCTTCGACGGCGCCCGCGCGGCGCGCGGCCTGAAGGGCGACAATGAGACCACGGCGATCAAGCGCATCGTCTTCGACGAGGGCCACCACCTGTTCGACGCCGCCGACAGCGCCTTTTCAGCCGCCCTCTCGGGCGCGGAATCGGCCGAGCTGCGGCGCTGGATCCGGGGTCCGGAAGGGCGCGGCCGCCGGGGTCGGGGCCTGGAGACCCGGCTGCTCGACATTCTCGGTGATCGCGAGGGCGCGCGTCAGGCCCTGACCGCCGTGCTGCACGCCGCCACCGCCCTGCCGGGCGAGGGCTGGTCGGGCCGCATCGCGCCGCCGGACGGCCAGGTCAATCCGATCGGCCCGATCGAGACCTATCTGGTCGCCGTGATCGAGCAATTGCGGGCCCGGGCCAGCGATCGGGGCGGCGGGGCCGAGCAGGGGCTGCAATGCGCCGCGCGGCCGGCCGTGGACCTGGTGCGCGAGCGGGCGGGCGAGGCGGCCCGGGCCCTGGCCGGGGTCGAGGCGCCCCTGCTGGCCCTGGCCCGCCAGCTGGAAGACGTGCTCGACGAGGACGCCGAACATCTGGCCCCGTCCGAGCGGGCCCGGATCGAGGGGGCCCTGCGCGGCCTGGACCGCCGGGCCCGCATGACCCTGCCGGCCTGGCGCTCGATCCTCAAGGCCATCGAGGAGGACGCCGAGGATGATCCGGAATTCGTCGACTGGTTCGAGGCGACCTTCCTGTACGGCCGGGTGGTCGACGCCGCCTGTCGCCGCCACTGGGTCGACCCGACCGAGCCGCTGCGCGCGGCCGTGCTCAGTCCGGCCCACGGCGTGCTGGTGACCAGCGCCACCCTGACCGATCCGGCCCTGGATGATCCCTTCGCCCTGGCCGAGATGCGCACCGGCGCCGCGCGACTACCCCAGGCCCCCAAGGTGTTGCGGCTGGTCTCGCCGTTCGACTATGCCAGCAACGCCCGGGCCTTCGTGGTCACCGACGTCAACAAGGAAGACCCCCGCCAGGTCTCGGCGGCGATGCGCGAGCTGTTCCTGGCCGCCAACGGCGGCGGGCTGGGCCTGTTCACCGCCATCCGCCGGCTGAAGGCCGTGCATGAGCGCATCGCCGCTCCCCTGGCCGACAAGGGCCTGGCCCTCTACGCCCAGCATGTCGATCCGCTGGAGGCCGGGGCCCTGGTCGACATCTTCCGGGCCGAGGAGGACGCCTGCCTGCTGGGCACCGACGCGATCCGCGACGGGGTCGATGTGCCGGGTCGGTCCCTGCGCCTGCTGGTCTTCGACCGCGTGCCCTGGCCCCGGCCCGACGTGCTGCACAAGGCCCGTCGCCAGCGGTTCGGCGGCAAGGGCTATGACGACTCGGTGGCCCGCGGCCGCATCAGCCAGGCCTTCGGCCGCCTGATCCGCCGGGCGGATGACAAGGGCGTGTTCGTGATGCTGGACGCCGCCGCGCCGACTCGGCTCTTCTCAAGTCTGCCGGAAGGAGTCACCATCCAGCGCATGGGGTTGGTCGAGGTCATCGAGGCCACGGCCGCCTTTCTGTCGGACGTCGCGTCCTAGTCGGTCGCGGCGCTCGCCTTGCCCCGGTGGGGGATTGGGAGATCAGGCTTGGCGCGACGTTCTGGAAGCCTCTTCAGCGGCCTGGGGATGGCCATGGCCTTGGCCGGCTTTGGCTTGGCCCCATCGGCCTGGGCGGCCGAGTTCGTCCGCGATGACTGCCGAACGGTGGTCAAGGCGACCGAGACCTTGCGCTTCGAAAGCGACGCGCACGAGCGCTGGTATCGCCGGTTCTGGACCGGCGCCTGCGACAGGCTGCCGATGTGCATGCCGGGATCGCCCAACTGGAACAGCATTGTCGACACGCTGGTCGCCAAGGTCGGCCCCGCCGACCGCTCGACCCTGCTGCCCAAGGCCTGTCGGCTGGGGCAACAGATCGGCCTGGAGTGGGGTCGCGAAAAGCGGGTGCAGAAGATCAGCACCAAGGACCTGCGGGCCTTCAAGGCGACGCTGGACTCGTCCGGCGACGCCCTCAAAGGGGTCGAGCAGGTCGAGGCCAGGGTGCGGGCGCTGATCACTCAGCCGCGCTGACCCTGCGCTCTAGGTGGCGCCCAGATAGCGGATCAAGGTGGCCATGTTCTCGACATAGGCCCCCGTCGAGATCCCGATCTTGGGAACATCGGCCAGATAGGGCGAGGTGTCGGTCGGGTCGCCGACCCGGGTCTGCGAGAACTCGCCTGGCGTCGGAACCGGCGATCCGTCGCCGATATAGGGATTGCTGACCGCCTTCATCTCCGTCGGCCACCAGCCCTCGGCGTTGAGCGTCTGGACCAGGGCCGCGGCCTCGGCCTCGCTGGGCTTGTCGCCCGAGGCCTTCAAGGTGCCGACATTGAGGTCGGACACCGACAGGTCCCCGGTGGTGAAATAGCGGGGCAGGGCCTTGGCGCCGCCCTTCAGGGGCGAGGCCTTGCTGACCACCTCGGGCGGGGTCGCCTTGAGCGCCTCGTAGCGCTTGCGCAGGCCGGTGATGTCGACCGAGCGGAAGGATGAATAGTGCACGACCGTATTGTCGGGGTTGTGGTCGGCGAAATATTCGCCGCTGAACACGTTGGAGCCCCGGCGGTGGACATACAGGGGCTGATTGGTCCCGATCTCGATGAAGGTCGGATAGCGC
>NZ_PEGG01000374.1 GCF_002737765.1 Caulobacter sp. B11
GCCGGGACCGGCGACGGGCTCGGGCCGCGTCTCAATGACAAGCTTGTCCAGCCCGCCGGGGGCCCTGACGCTGCAACCTTCATGATGTTTCGCTCCCTGGCGATTTTGTTGGCCGCCACCCTGACGCGGGGATCGGGCCAGGGCGAGGGCGCCGTGACGGCAATGGCGGTCAGCGGCCGCGTCAGGCCTCAGTGATCGGCCTTGCGGTGCAGGGCGGGCTGCAGGCCGTGGCGGGTCATCTTGTCGTACAGGGTTTTGCGCGGGATCTTCAGCCGCGCGGTGACCTCGCGGATGTCGCCCTTGCAGGCGATCAGCGCCTCGCGGATCAGCTCGGCCTCATAGGCCAGGACCTGCTCGCTCAGGCCGGACTCCGACAGCAAGACGCCTTGCGCCCCGGCCATGCCCAGGGCCACCTGGCTGGCGAAATTGGCCAGCTCGCGCAGATTGCCCGGCCAGTCATGTTCGAGCAGCCGCCGCCGCACCGCGTGGTCGATGCGCGGGGCCGGACGCCCCAGCCGCTCGGCCGCGCGATTGAGGAACCGGGCGAACAGCAGCGGTACGTCGGCGCGCCGCTCGCGCAGGGGCGGGATGCGCAGCCGCACGACGTTGAGGCGATAATAGAGGTCCTCGCGCAGGTCGCCGCGCGCCACCGCCTCGGCCGGATCGGCCTTGGTCGCCGCCAGCACCCGAAGGTCCAGACCGCGCGCCTCCGACGCCCCGCTGGGCGTCACCTCGCGTTCCTCCAGCACCCGCAGCAGCATCATCTGCACGGCGCGGGGGCCAGGTCGATTTCGTCAAGGAACAGGCTGCCGCGATGCGACTGCTCGATCTGCCCGGTCCGCCGCCGCATCGCCCCGGCGAAGGCGCCCGGCTCATGGCCCAGCAACTGGCTCTCGGCCCCGCTGTCGGGCAGGGCCGCGCAGGAGACGACGACGAAGGGTTGCAGGCGACGCTGTCCGGCATTGTGGATGGCCCGGGCCACGGCCTCCTTGCCGGCCCCGGTTTCGCCCTCGATCAGAACGTCGACATGGGCGTCGGCCAGCTGCTTGATGGCGGCGCGCAGACCCTCGGCCGCCGGGCTCTCGCCGCTCAGCGGGATGGCCCAGGTTTCGTCAGCGGCCTGGGCGGCCAGGCGGCGGTTGTCGAGCACCAGGGCCCGCTTCTCCAGCGCTCGGCCGAGGGTTTCGACCAACCGCTCGGGCGCGAAGGGCTTGGTCAGGAAGTCGTAGGCCCCGCGCTTCATGGCCTCGACGGCCTCGGAGATGTCGCCATGGCCGGTGATCATCACCACCGGCAGGTCCGGGTCGACCACGCCCAGCCGCTGGATCAGCTGCAGCCCGTCCAGGCCCGGCATGCGCAGGTCGGTGACCACCACCCCGTCGAAGCGCGCATCCAGGACCCGCAGCGCCGCCTCGCCCGAGGCGAAGGGCGCCACGGTCAGCCCGGCCAGGGCCAGGCGCTCGGCCAGGGCGGCGCGGAAGGCGTCGTCGTCCTCGACCAGGGCGACGCGGTTGAGGGTCTGGAAACTCATGGAACCTTGGCCAGGACGATCTTGAACACCGCGCCCCCCGCGCCGGCCGCCAGGGTCAGTTCGCCGCCAAAGCTGGTGACGATGTCGCGGCTGATCACCAGCCCCAGGCCCAGGCCGTCATGCTTGTCGGTGGAGAACGGCGTGAACAGCCGCTCGCGCATGGCCTTGGACACGCCCGGCCCGTTGTCGGCGATGCGGATCACCACCGAACCGTCGCGCTCGCGCACGGCGATGGACACCGAAGGCGCGCTGACCGTCTCCAGCGCCTCGATGGCGTTCTGCAGCAGGTTCAGCACCACCTGCTCCAACCGGTTGCGCTCGGCCCGCACCTGCAGGCCCGCCGCCCCGCGCCGGCGCTCGACCGTGACGCCGCGCTCGCGCAGGCGGGGCCCGACTAGCAGCAGGGCCCCGTCGATCGCCGCCTCCACCCCGACCGCCACGGCCTCGGACCGGGTCTTGCGCGAAAAGGCCCGCAACTCGTCGGTGATCGCCCCGACCCGCTCGGTCAGATCGCCGATCCGGACCAGGGACCGCCCGACCGCGGCGGTGTCCTGGCGCTCCAGATAGAGGCCGGCGCTGTCGGCATGGGTACGGATGGCGGCGATCGGCTGGTTGATCTCGTGAGCGACGCCGGCGGCGATCTGGCCCAGGGTCGCCAGCTTGTTGGCCTGGATCAGCTCGTCCTGCAGGTCCTGGCGGTCCCGTTCCAGGCGAAGCCGCTCCTCGATCTCCTGGCTGAGCTGGCTGTTGGCGGCCCGCAGCTCGAGGGTGCGCAGGTCGATCCGCCGCTCCAGGTCGCGCCGCGCCGCCTCCGCCTCGACCGTGCGGGCCGCGGCCCTCTGGCGGCGGCGCAGCAGCACCCCCGACAGGCCGGCCAGCAGGGCGACGCTCAGCAGGGCCAGGGTGCGGGCGGCGATCAGGCCCTGGGCCACCGTCGCCCCGGCCGGCGACAGCAGGTGCACCGTCCAGTCGCTGCCCGCCACGCTGTCGGAGGCCTGGGCGTAGAGGTCGGGCGGAACGTCGCTGGACAGTCGGACCATGGCCGGGGCGGTGGTCTTGAACGGCAGGTCGGTCAGGGCGACCGTGCCGGCGGTCTGGTCGACGGCCAGACGCTGGCGGCGGGCCTGGCTCAGCGGCCGCGAGGTGTGGAAGCGCCAGGCCGGGGCCGTGGTGATCAGCACCACCCCGTCGGCGTCGGTGACATAGGTCGGCTCGCCCGAGGCGCGCCACTCGTCTTCGAGGGCGTCGAACTCGACCTTGGCGACGATCACGCCCAGAGGCTGGCCCGCCGCGTCATCGACCCGCCGCGACAGATAGAGGCCCGGCCGGCCGCTGACCGTGCCCAGGGCGAAGAAGGCCGCCTGACCGGCCCGCAGAGCGTCGCCGAAATAGGGTCGAAAACCGTATTGCGAGCCGACGAAGCTGGTCGGTTCGCGCCAATTGCTGGCCGCCAGCGCCACGCCGCGCAGGTCCAGGACATAGATGGCCGCCGCCCGGCTCTCCTGGGCCAGGCCCTCGAACTTGCGGTTCAGCCGCTCGACGGCCTGGGGACTGGGCGCGGCCAGCAGGGCCTGGAGGTCGGGATCCTGGGCCAGCACCAGCGGCAAGGACCTGTGCCGCTCCAGTTCGCTGCGCAGCACCGCCGCGTGCAGGGCGCTGGCGGTGGCGGCCTGGCGCAGCATCCCGGCCTGGGCGTCGCGCCGGGCCAACTCGCCGCCCACGACCACCGCCGCCACGGCGATCACGATCCACACGACGGCGAACACGCGCCATGGTCCAGTCAGGGATGCGGAGAGTCGCGGCATGCCGGCATCGGTGCGGATTTCCGCACAAATGTCTAGAACGGCTATGCGAAATTCCGCACAAAATTGGCCACTCGCCACCCGATCGGAGCATTTAGAACAATGATTTCAAGAGTTTTCGTGAAATCCGCCGAGCGCTTGCGCCGGCTCCATCCGGGTCCCGATACTGCCGGTGTGCCGCGGCGTAGATCGCGACGCGGGGTTTCGGGTCCGTCGTCACGGATTCCAGGGAGGGTGCGTTGATCACGTCCATGCCAGTTTCGGCGGGACCGGCCGTTCGTCGGCCGTTCTATCGCAGCCTCTATTTCACCGTTCTGCTGGCCATCGTCGCCGGGCCCTGGTCGGCCATTTCTGGCCCGAGTTGGGCAAGAGCCTCAAGCCGCTGGGCGACGCCTTCATCAAGCTGGTGAAGATGATCATCGCGCCGGTGATCTTCCTGACCATCGCCACCGGCATCGCCGGCATGCGCGATCTGAGTCAGGTCGGCCGCGTCGCCGCCAAGGCCTTCGGCTATTTCCTGGTGTTCTCGACCCTGGCCCTGATCATCGGCCTGGTCATCGCCAATGTGGTGCAGCCCGGTCGCGGCCTGAACATCGACCCGGCCAGCCTCGACGCCGGGGCGGTGGCGAAATATTCCGAGGCGGCCCACGAGACGACGGTCGTCGGCTTTCTCACCGGCATCATCCCCACCACCCTGGTCAGCGCCTTCGTCGAGGGCAATATCCTGCAGACCCTGCTGGTCGCCATCCTGTTTGGCCTCTCCCTGGCCCTGGTCGGCGAGGCCGCAGCGCCGGTCACCCGGGCGCTGGAGTCGCTCAGCCAAGTGATCTTCAAGCTGGTGGCGATCCTGATGAAGGCCG
>NZ_PEGG01000375.1 GCF_002737765.1 Caulobacter sp. B11
GCGAGGGTGGGGGTGGGGGCGGCCTCGCCAGACGTTCGCTCATCGCCCTCACCGCGGGCCAGAGGGACGACCATCTGGAAGCGGCTGCCCTGACTCGGCGTCGAATCGGCCGTCAGCGAGCCCCCATCATGTCCACGATGGCGTGGCTGATCGACAGACCCAGGCCCGTTCCGCCAAACGCGCGCGTCACGCTGGCGTCGCCCTGATTGAAGCGCTCGAAAAGACTGCTGGTCTTGGCGGCGTCGAAGCGATCCCCGTGTCGCTGACCACGATCTCCAGCCGGGCGGGGTCGCCGCCGCTGACCTCGATCTCCACGGCCACCCGCCCCTGGCGCGTGCTGACGGCGTGTTGGACAGCAGATTGTCCACCACACCTGCCGGATGCGGATGTCATCGCCCTGGAAAGCACCCCCGACCCCATCCCCCAAACCGGACGTCGAACGCCAGTCCCTGCGCCTCCGCACGATGGCGATGCATCTCCAGCGGGCCGCTCAGGGCGTGCTGGAGATCGAACGTACGGCTTTGCAGAACAAGCCTTCCGCCCTCGATGCTGGTCACATCCAGAATGTCGGACACAAGGCGCTCAAGACTCTCGCCCGAGGTCTGGATCAGATCGACCATGCCCCGCTGTTGGGGCGACAGCGCCGTCTGGGCCAGGGCGTCGTCACGCCGATGACGCCATTGAGCGGCGTTCGGATCTCGTGGCTGACATTGGCCAGGAAGTCGCTCTTGGCCTGGTTGGCGGCCTCGGCGGCGGCGCGGGCGGCGGCCATTTCGGCGTCCAGCAACTGCCGGTCGGTGACGTCACGCGCCACGGCGAAGACCAAGTCACCCGACACTCGGGTTCGCCATTCCAGCGTCCGATAGACGCCGTCGCGGCGGCGATAGCGGTTGACGAACCCATCGATCAGGTCGCCCCGCTCCACGCGCAGCATCTCGTCTCGCGTAGGTTCGATGTCATCCGGATGGATCAAGGGCAGAAACGACTGCCCCTTCAGCGTCGCGATCGGGTAGCCCAGGGCGGCCTCCCAGCACTGGCTAAGCTCGATGAACCGGCCGTCCAGGCTGGCGATGCACAACATGTCGAGCGAGACGTCGAAGAAACTCTGCAGGTTGCGCGCGGTCTCCTTCTGCAGCGCGGCGGCGGCCTGTTCGCGCGCCAGACTGGCCGCCAGACGGGCGTCAGAACGATGGCGTCCGATCGCGATGGCCGCCAGATCGGCCGCCGTTTCGATGAAGCCGATATCCTCCGTGGACGGCTTACTGGGCTGGCTCTGATAGATGGCGAAGGTGCCCAGAGGGACCCCTCGACAAAGATCGGCGCGGACCAGCAGGAGGCCAGACCCGCGGCCTTGGCCAGATCCTTATAGTCCTCCCACAGGGGATCGGTGGCGATGGACTCGACGATCACCTTGCGCCCGAGAAAGAGGGCCGTGCCACAGGACCCCGCCTTGGGGCCGATCAGCGTGCCGTGGATCGCCTGATTATAGCTGTCGGGCAGCCCGGGCGCGGCCCCGACCAGCAATCGCTCCCGCGCCTCGTCGAGCAACAGGATGCTGCACAGGATGTTGGGATCCTGCGCCTCGACCGACCGCACGATCGCCTCAAGCACCTCGGGCAGATCACGGCCCGCCGCGATCAGGCTCATGGTTCGGTTGAACGCGTCACGAGGCGATGACCGGTCGACTGGCCACACCGGTTGAGGGCGATAGGTTTTAGCCATGAGACGACTCAGAGACCAAAGGGCCGCTACTCAGCCTACAGTCGTGCCCACCCGTTCGACCACCGAGACAAATCAGCGCACGACGGCCCGCCTCAGGGCTGCTTGACCACCTTGCCGCCCTTCATCACGAAGACCGGCTTTTCGAGCACGGTGACATCGGCCAGAGGATCGCCGGCCACGGCGATCATGTCGCCATAACGACCCACGGCGACTTGGCCGACGTCCTTGTCCTGGCCCAGGGCCTGGGCGGCGTTGACCGTGGCGGACTGGATGGCCTGCAGCGGCGTCGCCCCGTAGCGCACCATGACCGCGAACTGCTTGGCGTTCTGGCCATGCGGATAGATGCCGGCGTCGGTGCCCAGCACCATCTTCACGCCCGCCTTCACCGCCTTGCGGAAGTTTTCGCGTTGCACGTCGCCGATTTCGCGGTCCTTGCGCAGATTGTCTTCCAGCACGCCGTTCTTCTTGCCCTCGGCCTGGGTGTAGTCGGTGTTGTAGATGTCCATCGAGAACCAGGCGCCCTTCTGGACGGCCAGCTTGATGCCCTCATCATCGACCAGGCTGACATGCTCGATCGTGTCGACGCCGGCCCGGATGGCGTCCTTGATGCCCGCCGCGCCGTGGGCGTGGGCGGCGACCTTCAGGCCCCACATGTGCGCCTCTTCGACGATCGCGGTCATCTCCACCAGCGACAGCTGCTGCTGGCCCGGCTCGGTGTTGCGCGAGAAGACACCGCCGGTGGCGCAGATCTTGATCACCTGGGCGCCGTACTTGCGCACCTCGCGCACCTTCTTGCGGCCCTCGTCAGGACCATCGGCGACATAGGGTCCCTTCTGGGCCATCGAGGCCGGGAAATAGGTCGAGTCGCAATGGCCGCCCGTCGCGCCGATCGCATAGCCGGCGGTGACGATACGGGGGCCCGGCACATAGCCGCCGTCGATCGCCTCGCGCAGGCCCACATCGTTGAAGCGCTCGGCGCCCAGATTGCGGATGGTGGTGAAGCCGGCTTCAACCGTGGCCTTGGCGTTGGCCGTCTGGACCGCGCTCCAGAAGGCGTCGCTGTATTGCAGGCTGTTATAGCCGCCGACCTCGGCCAGGCTGTCGATATGCACGTGCATGTCGATCAGGCCCGGCAGCAGGGTCGCGCCCGGCAGGTCGATCAGGGCGGCGCCGGCCGGGACGGCCACCTCGCCCGTCTTGCCGACGGCGGTGATGCGGCCGTCGGTGATGATCACCGTCGGGTTGTCGAGATATTTGCCCGTCGCCACGTCCAGCAGCCGCGCGGCGCTGACCGCCTCGACCTGCGCCGCCTGGGCCTGGCCCGCCGCGCAAAACGCCGCCGCGATCGCCAGCGCCTTGATTCCCGTCCGCATGATCCGTCCCCGTCCCTGATTCAGGACGGCGACGCTAGCATGGGATCGTCGCGCGTCGAGGCCTGATCGACCTTGGTCCCAATCGATCCCGAGCGTTTGCGCCGACCTTGGGCGCTCGCGACCCCGCCCTGCCCTCTCGACGCGGAAACACCACTCGCGTAAGCCCATGCCGCTACCTGGGGACATGGCGGAATGGTAGACGCGCCGGACTTAAAATCCGTTGGAGCAATCCGTGTGGGTTCGAGTCCCACTGTCCCTACCAGCCCCTGAAGGCTTCAGGCTTCAGGCCACGATTCGTTCGATCCCGGCCGCGCCGACCTCGGTAAGGGCCGCCACCAGTTCCTCGACCGCGGCGTCGACCTCGGCCGGATCGCGCCCGCGCACCACCAGGTTGGAGCCGTAGATGTCGGGCGGACTGAAGAAGGGATAGCTGCCCAGCGACATGTCGGGATGCTGCTTGGCCACCGCCTCCAGCGGCGCGGCGATCAGGCCCTCGCCCGAGCCAGTGACGCGGACGGTCTTGCTGATCACCACCGCCCCGGTGCGCAGGCGCGGCCCGACATCCTCGAGCATGCCGCGCATGATCGCCGGCACCCCGGCCAGCACGAAGACATTGTCCTTCTGGAAGCCCGGCGGGCCCTGGACGGGATTGTTCACCAGCACCCCGCCCTCGGGCACGTGGGCCATGCGGCGGCGGGCGGCGTTGGGCTCGCCCCAGCGCTCGCGCAGCATGGCCATGATCTCGGGATGCTCGGGCGCGGTGACCCCGAAGGCCTTGGCGATCGAGTCGGCGGTGATGTCGTCGTGGGTGGGGCCGATGCCGCCGGTGGTGATCACATAGTCGTAGCGGGTCCGCAGGGCGTTGACCGCGTCGACGATATCCTGCTCGACGTCGGACACCACCCGGGCCTCGGCCAGATCGACGCCATAGGTGGCCAGATAGCGGGCGATGGCGCTCAGATTGACGTCCTGCGTACGCCCCGAAAGGATCTCGTCGCCGATGATCAGGACGGCGGCGGTGACTCGATCGACCATGGGGCAGGCTCCATTGTTCACGTCTTCGCCCTTCGACAGGCTCAGGCTGAGGACGAATTCCACGGCCGCCGGCTCAAAGACCCCGCCCTGGGCTTGCCGAAGGGCGAGGTGTTCGCGCAAGACGGCGCAGGCTCGGCTTCGACTTAAGGCGCTCATGCTTTTCCCGCAACCAATGGCGCGCGGCCGTCTTGTCGCCCGCTACAAGCGCTTCTTCGCCGACCTGGTGCTGGACGACGGCCGCGAGGTCACCGCCCACTGTCCCAATCCCGGCGCCATGCTGGGCGTCAACCAGCCCGGACAGGCCGCCTGGGCGTCGTGGTCGGGCGATCCCAAGCGCAAGCTGGCCTGGACGCTGCAGCTGGTGGAGGCCGATACGGGACTGGTCGGGGTCAATACGATGCTGCCCAACAGGCTGGTCGCCGAGGCCCTGGCGGCGGGCGCCCTCCCCGAACTGGCCGGCTATGCCAGCGTCCGACCCGAGGTGAAATACGCCGCCGCCAGCCGGGTCGATTTCCTGCTGACCGATCCGGATCGCCCGCCGTGCTGGCTGGAGGTCAAGAACGTCCCACCTGTCCCGCACGCCGGGCCTGGCGGAGTTTCCCGACTGCGTGGCGGCGCGCTCGACCCGGCACCTTGAAGGACCTGGCCGCCCAGGTCGCCGAGGGCCACCGGGCGGTGGCGCTGTTCGTGGTTCAGCGGGAGGACTGCGCGGCGTTCAAGGCCTGCGAGGACATCGACCCGGCCTTTGCCAAGGCGCTCGATCAGGCG
>NZ_PEGG01000376.1 GCF_002737765.1 Caulobacter sp. B11
GATCTATCGCCCAGGCTACACATCGTGGCGTCGCGGCGGCTATCTGCCATCCTACTATCGCGGCGGCGGCTATGTGGTTCACGACTATGACCGCTACCGGCTGCGGTCCCCGCCGCGCGGCTACTACTGGTACCGAACCGGCAACGACTACGTGCTGGCGGCCATCGCCACCGGCCTGATCTTCGACATCATCAACAACTAGGCCGGTCCCCGGATCGACAAAGGGCCCGTCGCTGGCGCGGCGGGCCCTTCATGTTTGCGTCCGACAGCCAGGCGCGGACTACAAGCCGAGCTTGGCCTTCAGCAGGTCGTTGACGGTGGCCGGATTGGCCTTGCCGCCGGTTTCCTTCATCACCTGACCGACGAACCAGCCGATGGCCTGCGGCTTTTCCTTCACGGCCGAGGCCTTGTCGGGATTGGCGGCGATCAGCTTGTCGATGGCCGCCTCGATCGCCCCGGTGTCGTTGATCTGGACCAGGCCGCGCGCCTCGACGATCTGCGCCGGACGGCCTTCGCCGGCCCACATGTGCTCGAAGACTTCCTTGGCGATCTTAGAGCTGATGACGCCGGTCTCGATCAGCTCGACCAGTTGGGCGATGTCTGAGGCCGGCAGCGGCGAGGCGCTGATCTCGTGACCATGAGCCGACAGCCGCGCCAACAGTTCGTTGGTTACCCAGTTGGAGACGAGCTTGGCGTCACGGCCCTTCGCCGCCGCCTCGAAATAGTCGGCCCGGTCGCTCTCGATGATCAGCACGCCGGCGTCATAGGCCGACAGGCCGTACTGGCTCTGCAGACGCGCCTTCTTGGCGTCCGGCAGTTCCGGCAGGCTCTCTTCGATGCGCTTGACCCAGGCCGGATCGAGGATCAGCGGCAGCAGGTCCGGGTCGGGGAAGTAGCGATAGTCATGCGCCTCCTCCTTGGACCGCATCGAACGGGTCTCGAGCCTGGTCGGGTCGAACAGGCGGGTCTCCTGGTCGATCTTGCCGCCGTCTTCGAGAATTTCGATCTGGCGACGGGCCTCATATTCGATGGCCTGCTGAATGTAGCGATACGAGTTGACGTTCTTGATCTCGCAGCGCGTGCCCAGATGGCTGAAGCTGCCGGTCTCGCGGAACTTTTCGTAGGCGCCGGGGCGGCAGACCGAAACATTGACGTCGGCCCGCAGGTTGCCCTTGTCCATGTCGCCGTCGCAGGTGCCCAGATAGACTAGGATCGTGCGGATCTTCTTCACATAGGCCGCCGCCTCTTCCCGAGGTGCGCATGTCCGGCTTGGACACGATCTCCATCAGGGCCGTGCCGGCGCGATTGAGGTCGACATAGGTGGCGTTGGGATCCTGGTCGTGCAGCGACTTGCCGGCGTCCTGTTCCAGGTGCAGGCGCTCGATGCGGACTTCGAAGGTCGTGCCGTCGTCGCGCTCGACGCTGACGACGCCCTCGCCGACGATCGGCTGGTCGAACTGGCTGATCTGATAGCCCTGCGGCAGGTCGGGATAGAAGTAGTTCTTGCGGTCGAAACGGCTCTTCAGATTGATCTGCGCCTTCAGGCCCAGGCCCGTCTTGACCGCCTGCTCAACGCAGAAGCCGTTCAACACCGGCAGCATGCCGGGCATGGCCGCGTCGACCAGGCTGACCTGCTCGTTGGGGCCGGCCCCAAAGCCGACCGCCGCGCCGGAAAACAGCTTGGACTTGCTGGCCACCTGGGCGTGGATCTCGAGGCCGAGAACGATTTCCCACGGACCGGTGCGGCCCTGGATCTGTTTGGAAGAGCTTGCGTCAGTCATCTCGTACTTCCTCCCTCCCGCCGGGAGGGGCGCCGCCAGGGGCGGAATGGGGCCTTGCCGACAAGGAGATGGCCAATCCCAGCCCTCGCCGCACCCCCGTCTCATGCACCGTCCGACCCCAGACTCGCAAGGTCTTCGAACAGGGCGGCGCTCGCGACAGAGCCCCGGAGACCGGGGACGTCGGCTAGATCGGGCCCACGGCGAGCGGAAAGCCCTCGTCGACCCAACCCGTGACCCCGCCGACCATGAGCTTGACCGGTCGCCCCAGCCTGGCCATCCGGATCGCCGCCCGCGCCGCGCCATTGCAGTGCGGCCCGGCGCAATAGGTGACGAACAGGGTCTTGGGCGGATAGGCCGCATCAAGGCGCGAGGCGATGATCTTGCCGTGCGGGATGTTGACCGCCCCCGCCACATGGCCGTGGGCGAACAGGGCCGGCGAGCGGGCGTCGATCAGCACGAAGCCCGGCGCGTCCGAGGCCAGGGCGTCGTGAACGTCCCAGCAGTCGGTCTCAAAGGCGAAGGCGGCCTCGAAATGACGCAGAGCGGCCTCGCTCGGCGCGGCGGGGACGGCGGTGACGGCGTTGGTCATGGCGATGGCCTCCGGACTGGGAACCCCAGGCTTGTGCGGCGCGGGCGGCGGGACCACAATCGGCACGAATGCCAATGTTGGTCGATATCATGCCAAAGCCGCCGCCAAACCGCCTCGTCGCA
>NZ_PEGG01000377.1 GCF_002737765.1 Caulobacter sp. B11
TGTTCCCGGGCGAGGCTGTCAAGCCCGTGCCCGTGACCTTGGTCCCAGGCATGACCGTGGCCGATGTGCCGGTCGCCTGGAGCGGGAGCACCGCGCCGGCCAACCCCGATCCGCACTGGCGGATGATCTTCATGCTCAGCGTCGAGTCGGCGACCCCGCCCGAAGCGGCGAGCATCGCCGACTCCCACCGGCAGACCGCCGAGGCCAGCGCCCAGGCCGCGTCGGTCGCCGACCTCGGTTTCAACGTGCTGGTCGAGGCCATGCTGCGCTGGGCCGTCTCGGCCCTGCCGGGCGTCGAGGGGCCGATCACCGCCGGCGACCTGGCCGACCTGGCCGGTCAACTGGACTGTCCCCAGACCCTGGACCAGGGCTTCAGCTTCGAAACCCTGTCGACGCTGTTCGCGGGCAACCTGCTGCTGCAGATGAGCGCGGTTCCGGAAGGCGCGCCGGCCGACCGCACCGGGGTGGTCTTCCCCATGCCGCCGATCCTGAACTGGACCTCGCCGGACCTGCCGGTGGAGGGCGAGCGCACGCGGGACTTCGCCAGTTACCAGCCCATCGACGCCACCTATCAGGCGCAGGTCGCCGCCTATTTCCACGACCTGGACCCCCGCGAGCGGGCCCACCGCAGCGCCCCCCTGGCCATCCTGGCGGAGGAGGCCGGCCAGTCGATGGCCAGCTTCGTCTACCGCGACTACATGGCCCTGCTGGCCAAGTCGGCGGTCGAGGCCTGCGACGCCCTGCTGCAGGACTGGCCCTGGGACCTGACGGCCGCCGACACCCTGGCGGGGATCGCCGGGCAGTTCCCCAGGATCGAACTGCCCTACACGGTCAGCCTGGGCGACACCGTCGATCAGGTCGCCGCCACGCTGGGCGCCTCGACCAGCGAGATCCTGGCGCTCAACCCCGGCCTGCCCGCGCTGCTGAACACCACCCCGCCGGGGGAAACCATCGAGGTCCTGCTGGGCGTCACCCCGGAAAGCCTAGCGGCGGGCAATCCCGACTGGCCGCTGGCGGCGGGCAAGACCATCCGCCTGGAAGCCACGGTGACGCAGGTGCTGGAAGACGAGAGCCTGCAGGCCGTGGCCGGCCGGATGCATGCGGACGCCCAGGCCTGGATCGCCGCCGACGCCCTGCTGGACCTGGGCGGCCTCACCCGGCCCGGCGCGCCGCTGGCGGTCAGCAGCCTGATCTACGCCAACCCGCTGGGCCTGGACCTGCGCACGGTCGCGGCGGCGTTCTACGCCCGCCAGCCCGGCGGAACCGACTTCCCGATGGCCGACTGGTACGGCGAGGCCATCGGCCAGCTCAATCCCGACCAGATCGGCGCCGACGGCAGCCTGCCCGACCCGGTCCTGATCCCCGCGGCTTACGACCAGCTCAGCGAGCCCATCCCCTGGGTCCCGCTGCCCGGCGACACCCTGATGAGCATCGCCCGCGCCGCGACCCTGGCCCAGAACCCGGTGGCCGGCAGCGGCTTCGAGACCTTCATGGCCGAGGTCACGGCGCTGAACCCCGGCCACGTCGACGGAGCGGTCGCCCTGCCGAACGGCGCCTGGCCGATCCTGCCGGACGAGACCCTGCGCGAGCTGGCCATCCGACTGCTGCTGGTCGACCCGGCCAGCCAGCCCTATGTCCCCAGCAACGCCTTCGCCGCCCTGGTGCTGGACGCCGACATCCTGACCCCGCTGGCCCAGGTCCTGGTGACGGACGCCAGCCTGCCCACCGCGGCGGGCCAGACCCTGGCCGGGTTCGCCAGCCTCTACGACCTTTCCATCGAACAGGTCGGCCGGCTGGGCCAGGACGTTCAGGGCCTGCTGCAGCCGGTGGCCGGCAAGCCGCTGAGCATCGCCGCCGTCCCGGCCGCCGACCTGGACGTCCTGATCGCCAAGATCCAGTCCGGCGCCCAGGCGGCCACCATCGCCGGCCAGGTGACCCGCTTCCTGCTCAACGGCCAGCGCGTCCCGGCTCCTGTCGAAGTCGACGGCCATTACGAGGCCACGGGCCCGATGACCGGCCTCTACGAACTGATCGGCCAGCAGGTCACCGGCCCGGCCCCGGACCCCGAACACCCGCCGGAAACGGTGATGGCCCAGATCACCCTGGCGCTCGATGCGCCGACCCCCTGGCTGACCTTCGTGGCCAGCCAGACGGTCACGGCCGCCGACACCGCCCAGACCCTGGCCGCCGCCTGGCCGCGCCTGGCCGAACTGAACCCCGCCGGGCGGCTCGCCCCCGGGATGGTGGTGCTGACCGAGACGCTGGACAGCCTGACCCTGGCGGTGACCCAGGCCCATCTGGCCGCCGGCTATCCTGCCACCGGCCTGCTGCCGCAGCTGGACGGCGGGCTCAGCGCCCTGACCCTTTACCGTGACGATCCGGTGCGCCATCCGATGGGCCAGGTCCGGCGCTGGCAGACCCCGGTGACGCCCGACTGGCCGGCCTTCACCCGCGCCGCGGCCCAGTCCGGCATGCCCAGCCTCTGGCCGATCGGCGGTGACCTGGCGGCGGCGGCCCTGAAGCTGCCCGCCACGGCCTTCGAGCTGAAGCTGACCGATCCGGCGCTGGGCCCCGAGGCACCGCCGCGCCCGGTGGCCAACCATGTCTGGGCCAGCCTGATCGAGCTGCGAATCCAGAAGATTCCCGGCCAGGCTAACACCTACGAGCTGATCGGCGCCGACACCGCCGGGCGCCAGCGGCTGCTGGAGCTGTGGAGATACCTGGACGGCACTTCCAGCGAGACCGCCGACATCCAGGTCCTCTACCAGCTGTCGGAATCGGCCGGCCTGCCCGCCGGCCTGACCTCGGCCCCGCTGAACCCGGACCTCAGCTACCTGGTCAAGACCAACCTCTCGACCGAGACGCGCTCGGGCGCCCAGCTTCGCGCCGACGCCGCCGAGCCGACCTTCGGCGACTATTTCGCCCGCATCGCCGACGCCCGGCGGTTCCTGACCCTGGCCTGGGAGGCCAGCGTGGTCGGCGGCGGCGGCTACTGGCTGGAGATCACCGGGACCGACGGGACGGGCCTGCCGGAGAACATCTTCGCGCCGGAAGGCGGCGGCCTGATCAGCCTGCTGGTCGTGCTGGGCAGCCAGTCGAGCGCCAACCCTCGCGCCGCATCTTGCCGTTCAATACCTGCGCCCTGGTGGCGGACCCGCTGGATCCCTCGGCCAGCGCCCTGTTCGCCGAGGCGGCGGACCGGGCCGAGACCACCCGGCAGGCGACGGTGTCGCCCGGCCAGGTCGGCTTCAGACTGGACCTGACCCAACCGCCCGTCACCGACGGGCCCTCGGCGCCACAGGAGGCGCTGCGCGAGCTCTATGGCCTGCTGGGCTACCAGATGGTCGAGACGGCAGCCTTCGCCGGCAGCAATCCCGGCAAGCCGGTGTCGCCCCGCTCAGAGGGTGAGACGGTCTGGCGGATGAGCCGCGTGCTGCCGGCCGTCAACTTCGCCAAGAGCCATCCGCTGCCGCCGGTCAGCGGCCTGCCGGCCCCGGCCGACGACCCCTATGCCGGCATCTCCACCGGCGGCGGCCAGACGGCGATCAGCACCGCGCGGGCGGCGGTGTGGTTCCGGGATGTCTACGGCAACAGTTCGGACGTCGACCCGGCGGCCAGGCAGGCGGGAGTACGGCCATGAGCAGCGAGGTTGCCGCCAGCGGCGTGCTGGATCTGGCCGTCGGCTATACCGATCCGGTGATCGCCCTGGGGGCCTGGCCACAGACCACGGCCGAGTTCAGCGTCTCTCCAGCCGTCGGCGGCGGCGCGACCCTATCGGTGGGGCTGAGCTTCCAGAGCAGCGCCCTGGTCGCCGCGCCCACCGAACCCGCTGGCGCGGGCGCCGCTCGAGCCCTGGACCTGTCGACCCGCTTCGATCGCATCTATTTCCAGGTCGGCCAGCCGGACGTGAGCCTGAGCCTGTCGACCAGCCTGAACCAGCCGGCCGGCGGCTCGCCCATCCCGCTGGCTGGCCCGCTGGGCGGCCTGCGGGCCCAGGCGGCGGCGGCCAGCGCCTTCGCCGCCACCGCCGCCACCCTGCGCACCCTGACCGCCGACCCGGCCGTCACCGCGACCCTGGGCGATGTGGTCAGCCATTACGGGCTGGACTGGCCGGCCCTGGCCAGCGCCAACGGCCTGCGCACCCTCGGCGAACTGATCGTCGGGACGGCCGCCGCCCTGCCGGTGTTCGCGGTTTTCAAGGCCGGCGACACGACCGCCAGTCTCTGCCCGCCCGAACTGACGGTCTCGACCGTGCTGGCCGACCCCGACAACACCGTCCTGCCGCTGACGGCGGGGATCGAGCTGGCCATCCCCGCCCGCACCCTGACGCCGGACGCCGCCCTGTCGCTGAACGCCATCGCCGCGGCGGCCAAGGTCACGCCCGCCAGCCTGGTGCGGGCCAACGCCGCCACGACCGGCCTGCTGCGGCCCGGCTTCGTCTTCACTGGCCAGGGGGTCGAGGTCGAGGTGGCCCTCAAGGCCCCCGACAGCGAGGTCAGCCTGGACGAGATAGCCCAGACCTTCTTCGACAACGGCGTGCCCTGGAACACGGTGATGGTCGCCGTGGCCAATGGCGAAACCCTGCCGGGGATGTTCCGCGACGGGGCGTCGCTGAACCTGGACCGCTACATCATCCAGGCCGACGAGACCCTGGCCGCCAACGGCTCCGGGGCCAGCCTCACCGAACTGGCCGCGCGCAACGGGACCACGGTCGACCTGTTTCCGGCCGGCGCTCCGGTCTTCCTGAGCGCCCCCGCCACCGCGCCGCTGGACATGCCATTGGCCGAGATCGCCACCGCCTATGGCGTCGAGTCCGGCGAGTTGCTGCGCCACAACGCCGGCGCGGTGCTGAAGGCGGCCGGGGTGCTGGTGCTGCCCGGGGTGGGTGTGCTGCCGGCCAGCCCCCAGACCCTGCGCATTCCCTATGGCATTCCGCCCCGGCGCAGCCTGGAGGCGATCAGCGGCCGCTTCCTCAAGGCCGAGGAACTGCGCACGCCGGTCCAGGGCCTGGTGGCCGCCAATGCCGCCCTGCCGGGGACGGTGGCCGGCGGCCAGACCATCGTCGTGCAGGGCCAGTCGATCGCGACCCAGGACGGCGACAGCTTCGAGGCCGTGGTCGCCCGGGCCGATCCGCCGATCACCCTGGACCAGCTGGCCGACGCCATCGCCGACGAGCCGGACGTGCTGGCTCCCGGCGGCCTGCTGCTCTGCCCGCCGGCCCAGCTGGCCAGCGGTTCGGGCACGACGCCCTCGCAGGTCGGACTGCGCTACAGCGTCACCGCAAGCGCCCTGCTGGCGGCCAACGCCGCCACGCCCGGCCTGATCCAGCCGGGGGTGACCATCACCGCCCCGGCCTCGGAAGGCTCGGTCAGCCTGGTGACCGCCGCCGCCGACAGCGTCAACGCCATCTTGCGCCGGTTCGCCCGGGCGGGCGCGGCGGTGACCATCGACGGCCTGGCCCAGGCCAATCTGAATGTCGGCATGCTGGCGGCCGGAGCGCTGCTGCTGCTGCCCCGCCGCTGCGCCGGCTGGAGGCCAGCTTCGGCCAGGCCGGCTGGGTGCTGCCCGGCTCGATCTTCCCCCTGCGCTGCTGGGTCGGTATCGAGCGCGACCTCGACCTGGTCGATCCGGCCTTCCGGGCCCGCCGGACGCCCCGGCCTCGGCCGTGGCGGCGGTCAGCGCGGTGGCCGCGCGGCGCAGCATCGCCGCGACCGACCCGAGGACAGGGCGTGACGCTGAACGCCTTCGCCGCCGATCTGGAGGCGGCCGTCCCCCGGCCTGCGGGTCGCCACCGGCAAGGTGCTGTCGGCCGAGCGCACCACCAGCGCCAGGCCGACCCGACCGACGTCTGGGCGGTGTCGTTCATCGACGGCGCGGGCATCGGCAAGGTGGCCCTGGCCCCGCCCTCGACCGTCCCCGGCGTCGAGGGTCTGCAGCCGCAGCTTCGCCCTGCGGCCGCTGTCGAATGTGCTGGAATCGCGCTCCGGGTGTGAGATCAGGCTGCTCGATCCCGCCACCGGCCTCTATGGCGATACCGAGACCCGCGATTATCAGGGGCATCGACCTGGAGGCCTGGGCCCGCGACTTCCTGGCCGACCTGGACCTGTTCTATTCGGCCCCCTACGCCCCCCGCCTACCGCGTCGCCCGCGCGATGCTGGGCCTGGCCATCGGGCTCCAAGGCGGACCTGGCCGGGGCGGTCGCCGACGGCCTCTCGCCCGGTGCTGGTCCTCGACGAGGACGCCGAGATCGGTGGCGACAACTGGACCGCCGCCCGCGAGGCGCTGCGGCAGGAACTGCTGGTCAAGCTGTCGCGCGCCTATGGCGTCGCCGCGGTTATCCAGTTCCAGGCCAGCGTCGAGGCGCAGGCCGACACCGCCAACGCCAAGTTGTCGGGGACCGGCCGCATCTAGCCCTGGACGCCGCCGAGGGCGACAACGAGACCTGGCGCAAGGCGCAGCTGTCGACCGCCAAGACGCCGCTGGGCGCCGGCTCCTGGCCCAT
>NZ_PEGG01000378.1 GCF_002737765.1 Caulobacter sp. B11
GGCCCGGGCCGACGACCTGCGGCCCGGTTATCTGGAGCTGACCCAAACCTCGCCCTCGGCCTGGCGCCTGGTCTGGAAGGCCCCGATCCGCGGCGGCCTGGCCACCCATGCCGCGCCGGTCCTGCCGCCCGGTTGCCAGGCTCCGCCGCCCTCCCGCACCCTGGTTGGCGGCGCCCTGGTCGAGGTCTGGAGCCTGGACTGTCCCAAGGGGCTGGCGGGCCAGGCCGTGGGGCTCAGCGGTCTGGACGCGACCTTCACCGACGCCCTGGCGCGGATCGCGCCGCTGGGGCGGCCGGTGCAGGTCGCGCGCCTGACGGCGGATCATCCGTCTACGGAGGTTCGCACGACGCCGGACCGGCTGCAGGTGGCTCGCACCTATCTGTTTCTGGGCGTCGAGCACATCCTGACCGGCTACGACCACCTGCTGTTCGTGCTGTGCCTGGTGCTGCTGCTGCGCGGCGGGATGCGGATCGCCAAGACCGTCACCGCCTTCACGATCGCCCATTCCCTGACCCTGGTCGGGACATCGCTGAACCTGATCAGCCTGCCGCGCCAGCCGGTTGAGATCGCCATCGCCCTGTCGATCGTGTTTCTGGCCGTCGAGATCGTCAAGTCGCGGCCCGAGGGGCCGCCGCGCCTGTCGGAACGGGCCCCCTGGCTGGTGGCCTTCGCCTTTGGCCTGCTGCATGGGTTCGGGTTCGCCGGGGCCCTGGCCGAGATCGGCATGCCCGAGCGCGAGGTCCCGACCGCGCTGCTGACCTTCAATATCGGCGTCGAGATCGGGCAGCTGGTCATTGTCGGCGCCGGCCTGCTGGTCCTGGCGCTCATCCGCCGCTTCGCGCCCGAGCGGCTGCGGCTCGTTCAGCGCGTCAGCGCCTACGGCATCGGCGTCACGGCCGCCTACTGGTGCATCGCCCGGGCCCTGGGCTGACCGATCTTGGTCGCCCGCGCGATCAGGGGGCGACGGGGATCATCACTTCGTTGCGCCGCATGAACCACGGGGTCCAGGGCGGATTATATTGCGCCAGGGACGCCGGGCCGATCGCCCGCAGGCGGTGGGTGGACACCCGCTTTTCCAGATCCGCGGTCTTGTCGGCGACCGCCTCCGTCCCGGCCAGGCCGGAGAAGCGCAGCACCGCGAAGCGGGACGGCGGGATCTGGCGGAGCTTCACCTTCGGATCGTTCGGCGCGGGCAGGGCGTCGAGCGAATAGGCGCTCGGCATGGTGAACCGGACGGTCCATTGGTTGGCGCTTTGGGTCTGGGTCACCGGCGCGGTCATGGCGATCTTCTGGCCGGACGGCGCTTGGGCCACCGGCGCCGTCATGGCGATGCTCTGGCGCGTCGTGTTGCCGCCGAAGATGTAGCCGGCCAACAATCGAAAGCCTCGACTGGCCGCTTGCTTCTGATCGCCGCTGACGGTCACCTCGGCGACCACCAGGGCCGGATAGTCGCGCACTTCAAAATCGCCCTCGTGGAGGACGACCTTGAAGGTGGGTTCTTCAACGGCCAAAGCGGTGGTCCCCAGAATGACGGCGCCAAACGCCGCGCCCAGAACAATGCGTCTCAGGGTGATGCTCATCTGTTGTGCTCTGCCCCGGCGCCGTGAATGTCGCCATTCGCCAGGGCCAAACGCCCGGCGACTAAGCCTACACCGGACTGAACGGACCAGGGTCTGACTTCGTTGCGTGACGGCCGCGCCTCGGGGCGGTGGCTGTGGCCGGCAGCACCGAACGCCTCAAGAGCGCGCCTTCAGGGCGGCGATCCGAGCGCCGATGCGCGTGAGTTCTGCGCGGCATCACGCGCCTCGAGCGCCTTGCGGATCGTATCGTGCGCGGCCTTGTCCATGGTGTGACCGCTTATCAGGGCAGCGCCAGCCAGCGCCAAAAGGGCAGGCACGACGGCGAAGCTGACCGAGAGAACGAGCAAGGCGAAGGGGGCATTGTCGGCCCCCGAGTCCGCCTTGAATCCGAAAAATTCCAGCGCGCTGACGGAAGCAAAAACCGCGACGGCGGAGCCGATCTTCACGGCCCCGCTCAGCAAACCAAACATGAGACCGCTGCGATCCACACCGCTCTTGAGACGCTCCTCGTCACCCAGGTCGGCCATCATGGCGCGCAACAGTATTGGCCCCGCGCTGTAGGGCAGGCCGGCAAGGATCATGGTCACGATCCCCCAGACCAGACCCTCTGGCGCGAGCAACACCGACACCTGGGCGACGGCATAGGCGACTGCGGCGATGGCCAGGGCGCGATGCTTGCCGATCGCCTGTCCGAGCCGCCCCCAAAGGGGCGCGCCCAACAGTGCGCCGATAAAATAGAGCAGCAGCAGCAGGCCGGCTTCGGAACGGTCCCAGCCGCGGAGGGCTTCAAAATAGAAGAAGAACAGTGTTCCGGCGATCACCGGACCCGTCCCCAGAAGAATATCCGAGGCGAGCAATCGCAAAATCGACGGCCGGCGCATCAGATCCAGATAGTGGCGCCAAGTGGCGGAATTGGTGTTCGGCGGCGACTCCGGCTCGTGAATTGAGAACAGCGCCAAGAGGATGGCCACGGGCAGGCTCAACACCACGAACCAGCCCATGGCCCGCACGCCCTGCCCGTAATCGAGTCCGAAGCCGATCTTCATCAGCGGCGGCATGGCGAGCACAATGAGCATGCCCGCGACGGTGAAGCCCTGCCACCAACTGAAGACGCGCGCGCGCTGCCCATAGTCCGGCGCCAGTCGGGCCGCCCAGGTGACGTGGGCCATCGTCGCCATGGACTGGCCCAGAAAGCCCAAGATCAGCCAAAACAGGATGTAACCG
>NZ_PEGG01000379.1 GCF_002737765.1 Caulobacter sp. B11
CAGCGCCCCGGCGATGGTGGCCTGACCATAGGCGCCGGCCAGGATGCCGATCAGGGTGATGCCCACCTGCACCGCCGACAGGAACCGCGTGGGATGTTCGGCCATGGCCAGGGCCAGCCTGGCCCTTGTCGCCACGGTCGGCGAAGGTCTGCAGCCGAGCGCGGCGGGCGGGGAAACCACCGCCAGTTCGGACATGGAAAATACCCCGTTCAGCAGAACGAGGAAGAGGACGACGGCGAGCGCGAGGAGGATCATGGTCCTTCGGGGTATGGGCGGCGCGAGTGCGCCGCGATCAACGGATAAGACCCGAATGGGCCAACCGTTGCGTCAACACTATACGCGATAATGCCTCGCCGCCCATAGGACGCGGGCGGCGAGTCTCCCCGAGACGGCAGGCGGGCCGCACGACGCTAGAGCAACCGTGTCCGAATGACCTGGGACAGCATGTCGATCATCGACACCGCCACGACGATCACCAGGACGATGCAGCCGGTCTGGTCGAACTGAAAGGCGCTGATCGAGTCATAGAGAATCTGGCCGATGCCGCCGGCCCCGATGATGCCCAGCACAGTGGCCGAGCGGCTGCTGGATTCGAAGCGGTAGAGGGCATAGCTGGTCCACAGCGGCGCGACCTGCGGGATCACGCCCCAGACGATCTCCTGCAGCGGCGCCGCGCCCGTGGCGCGCACGCCCTCGACCGGACCCTTGTCGATCGACTCGACCGCTTCGGCGAACAGCTTGGCCAGGACACCGCCGGTATTGAACATGATCGACATCACGCCCGCGAAAGGGCCCAGGCCCACGGCGGTGATGAAGATCAGGGCCACGACCAGGTCGGGAACCGAGCGGATCAGGTCGAGCAGGCGGCGAACCGGCTGCTGGATCCAGGCCGGGGTGATGTTGCGGGCGCCCAGCAGACCCAGCGGAATGGCCACGATGATGGCCAGGGCCGTGCCCCAGAGCGCCATCTGGATCGTCTGCCACATCTTGCCGATGAACAGGTCCCAATCCATCGACATGAACAGCTTGAGGTCGCCGAACGGCGCGAAGAACTGCCGGGCGAAACCAGCGGTCCGCTCGGTGTCTGTGAACAGCTGCGGGAACTTGTCGATCTCGGCAGGACGGAAGCTGATCACCAGCAGAATGATAACCCCGCCCCACAGCAGAAGATCAAATGCCTGGGACGACGCCGTCTTGCGCGGCGGCGATGGAATGGCCTCGCTCATGGTCTGGCTCAATTGGCGGGCGCGGCGAGGCCGGCCTTGCCCTCGGCGGTCAGGCGTTCGGCCTTGACCCCATCCAGGATCTTCTGGGCGGCGGCGACCTTTGCGGCGTCGCCGCTCTCCTGGGCCAGACCCAACTGTTCGAGGGCCTCCATCTCGCGCACCACCAGCAGGTGGGTGTCGTCGGCGGGCTTGAATCCGCCGATCGAAAGCTTGGCGATGTTGGCCCGCTGGCGGGCCGCCTCGGGCGTGTCGCCCTGGCCGTAGGTCAGCAGGAACTGACGGACCTTCTCCTTGACGCCCGGATCAAGATCCTTGCGCCAGACGATCGGATCCTCGGGCAGGGTCGGCGATTCCCAGATCACCCGAACCTTCTCGGTCTGGCCGTCCTTGCGGTCGGCATTGAGACGCAGGGCGGTGGTGTTGTTGGTCGCCGCGTCGAGCTTGCCGTTGGCCACCGCGAACAGATTGGCGGCGTGATTGGCGGTCAGCACGGTCTTGAAGCAGGTCTCGGGCTTCTTGCCGGCCGGGATGAACACATAGGTCATCGGGGCCAGGGTGCCCGAGGTCGACTTCTTGTCGCCGATCCCGAAGTCCAGGGTCTTGTCGCACTTCAGCAGATCTTCCAGCGTCAGCTTGCTGGCGGCCGGCACGATGATCACTGACTTGTAGCCGTCGGTGCCCGACGGATCGAAGGTGCGGGCGAAGACCTCGCCGTTCGAGCGGCGCACCGCTTCAAGACCCGACTGATTGGAGAACCAGCCCACATCCGTCTGCTTGGCGCTCATGGCCACGATCAGGGCCGAATAGTTCGACGAGAAGAACGGCTTCACCTTCAGGCCGGTAGCCTTCTCCATGTCGGCCAGGATCGGGGTCCAGTAGCTCTCCATGTTCTGGGCCGACTCGGTCGAGAGGATCGAGAAAGTCACCGTGTCGGTGGCGGGCGCGGCGGGCTTCTGCCCACAGGCCGACAGGGCGAAGGTCGCGGCGGCGAGGCCGAGGCCCGTTACGAGACGGCGGCTGATCATTGCGGAGCTCCTTCCCAGAAGACGTCTTCGAATTCCGGGCCGTAGATGTCGATGAGTTGTTCGCGTTTCAGGCCGTCGGCCGGGCCGTCATAGACCTTCTTGCCGGCCTTCAGGGCCACGACCCGGTCGCAATAGCGCAGGGCGTAGTCGACCTGGTGCAGAGTGACGACCACCGTCAGACCGTCGGTCTTGTTGAGGTCGCGCAGGATCTCCATGACCTTGCGGGCCGAAACCGGATCCAGCGAGGCGACGGTTCGTCGCCAGATGATCTTGGCTTTCTGGACCAGGGCCCGGCGATGGCGCCGGCTGCTGCTGGCCGCCCGACAGGGTGTTGGCGCGCTGGGGGCGTAGTCGGCGACGCGACCCGGTGCAGGGCCGCCATGACCGCGGACTGGGTCTCCGCGGCCAGGCCAAAACCCGCGACGAAGCGATACGCCCAGCGAGCCCAGGGCCACGTTGCTGAAC
>NZ_PEGG01000380.1 GCF_002737765.1 Caulobacter sp. B11
GTCGAGCACCTCGCTCCAGGCGAAGATCGTGCCGCCGCGAAATAGGGGCTGACATGGCGGCCGGCGTTGATGGCCACGATCAGGCCGGCGTTCTGCAGGCCGTTGAACGACAGGGCCTTGGCGGTCGAGATCACCACCCGCCATAGACCAGCCGCCGCCCCGAGGGGTCCTTGGCGCGCTCATACTGGTTGAAGTGGACCTTGGCGGTGTTCTGCCACAGGCGGGTGGCATGGCGTGCTCGGCCTCCTCGATGGCCATGCCGTCGACATGGTCGATCTTCTCGCGATCGCGTAGTCCTCGAAGGCATGCGGCGCGCCGGCCAGGGCCCAGTCGTACTGGCCGAAGTCCAGCCCCGACGGAACCACCAGATCGGCGGCGGCCACGGCCTGGGCCAGGGCCGGGGTCGACTGCCCCTCGACCACCGCCTCGACATCGCCCTTGCGAACCATGACCCAGCGCACATAGCTCAGCACCGCCACGCCGTGCTGGTTGACGCCGGTGGTGCGCACATAGACGACGCCGGTCTTGCGGTTGGAGTTTTCCTTCAGCCCGATCACCTCCGACGTCGCCGTCAGGGTGTCGCCCGGATGCACCGGAGCCAGGAACCGGCCCTCGGCATAGCCGAGATTGGCCACGGCGTTGAGGCTGATGTCGGGCACGGTCTTGCCGAACACCACGTGGAAAGCGACCAGCGGATCGACCGGCGCGGCGGCCAGGCCGCAGGCCCGGGCGAATTCATCGGACGAGAACAGCGCGAAACGCGGACCGTAGAAGGCGGTGTAGAGCGCCACATCGCCGGCTGTCACCGTGCGCGGCGTGGCGTGGACCAGGGTCTGGCCCAACTTGAAGTCCTCGAAATAGTTGCCCGGCTCGGTCTTGCTCATCCCTGCGCGTCCCTATCAATGTTCAGGCTGTTTTGACGCAGCGCAGCGAAACGGGGAAGGGGGCTTGAGGCTTAAGCCTCATGGGTCTAGACCGCCGCGAGAAATTCCATCCACAGTCCTGACGGAGACCCTATGGCTCGCGCGAAGATCGCCCTTATCGGCGCCGGCATGATCGGCGGCACCCTGGCCCATATCGCGGCTCGCGAAGAGCTGGGCGACATCGTCCTGTTCGACATCAGCGAAGGCACGCCGCAGGGCAAGGCCCTCGACCTGGCCGAAGCCTCGGCCGTGTTCGGAAAGGACATCGTCCTGAAGGGCGCCAATGACTATGCCGACATCGCCGGCGCCGACGTCTGCATCGTCACCGCCGGCGTGCCGCGCAAGCCGGGCATGAGCCGCGACGACCTGCTGGGCATCAATCTGAAGGTCATGAAGGCCGTCGGCGAAGGCATCAAGGCCCACGCCCCCAACGCCTTCGTCATCTGCATCACCAACCCGCTCGACGCCATGGTCTGGGCGCTGCAGCAGTTCTCGGGCCTGCCCAAGGAAAAGGTCATCGGCATGGCCGGCGTCCTGGACTCGGCGCGCTTCGCCTACTTCCTGGCCGAAAAGACCGGCGTGTCGGTCGAAGACATCCACGCCTGGACCCTGGGTGGTCACGGCGACGACATGGTGCCGATGGTTCGCCACTCCACCGTCGGCGGCCTGCCGCTGCCGGAACTGGTCAAGCAAGGCTGGATGACCCAGGAAGAGCTCGACGGCATCGTCAAGCGCACCCGTGGCGGCGGCGGCGAGATCGTCGCCCTGCTGAAGACCGGCTCGGCCTTCTACGCCCCGGCTGAAAGCGCCATCGCCATGGCCACCAGCTATATCAAGGACAAGAAGCGCGTCCTGCCCTGCGCCACCTTCCTCAATGGCCAGTACGGCCTGGAAGGCCTCTATGTCGGCGTGCCGGTCGTGATCGGCGCCGGCGGCGCGGAACGGGTCATCGAGTTCGAAACCAATGACGAAGAGAAGGCGATGTTCGCCGCCTCGGTCGCCTCGGTGAAGGGCCTGATGGAAGCCTGCAAGGCCATCGACCCCTCGCTGGTCTAGGCTTTCCGAACTTTCGAGACAAAGAAGGGCGGCTCCTCGCGGGGCCGCCCTTTTTCGTTATCCGCAAACCTCGTCACCCCCGGCTTCATGCAGGGGGTGACGACGGTATTCAGTGCGCCGCGTCGCCGGGCTCTTCGGAAATCTCTTCCAGGGTCTTGCCGACCTGCTTGGCGCCATAGTCCTTGGCCACGTCGCCGAGCGACAGGATGCCGGCCAGCTTGCCGGCCTCGTCGAGCACGACCAGGCGACGGATCTGGTGATTGGCCATCTTGGCGGTGGCGTCGGCCAGGTTGTCCTCGGCGGTGACGCTATAAACCTCGCCATCGCTCATCGCCTCGGAGATCGGCGAGTCGAAGCTGCGACCCTCGGCCACCACCCGCAGGACGATGTCGCGGTCGGTGACCAGGCCGACCACCTTGCCGTTGTCGACGATCGGCACGGCGCCGCTGTCGACATGGGCCATGGTCTGGGCGACCTGGCGGACGCTGTCGGTGGGGGCGGCGGTGGAGACCTGGCTGGTCATCGCGTCGCTGACTTTCATGGGGAGACCTCGTGGAATGAAACCGAAGCCCTCTAAACCCCCGCCGGTCCTCTCCCGTTCCGTGCTTTCGCCGTGGCGCGGTCGGCCCTATCTGAACGCCACACCTCAAGCGGAGCTTTCATGACCCTTTCCATCCACCAGACCAGCGTCCCGGTCTTCGTCCAGGGCCTCAAGGGCCTGAAGGGCGTGCTGACCAAGGCCGCCGCCCAGGCCGAGGCCAAGGGCTGGGCCCCTGAAGCCCTGCTGCAGGCCCGGCTCTATCCCGACATGTTCCCGCTGCTGCGCCAGGTGCAGATCGCCACCGACTTCGCCAAGGGCTGCTGCGCCCGCCTGGCGGGGCACGAGGTTCCGGCCTGGGATGATGTCGAGACCGATTTTCCTGGCCTGATCGCCCGGGTCGAACGGGCCATCGCCTATGTCGAGGGCCTAGACCCCGCCGCCTTCGCCGGGGCCGAGGATCGCGACATCAGCCTGACCCGGCGCGGCGAGACCACCGTGGTCAAGGGCCTGGCCTATCTGCAGACCCAGGCCCAGCCCAACTTCTTCTTCCACCTGACCACCGCCTATGCGGTGCTGCGCCACAACGGCGTCGAGGTCGGCAAGAAGGACTATCTCGGCACGGCGTGAGGGCGGCGGTTGACCCTGTAGATCCTCCCCCTGGCGGGGGAGGTGTCGGCGAAGCCGACGGAGGGGGACGTCCGCCAAGCCTCTGCGGTCTTCCCCCTCCGGCCTGACGGCCGCCTCCCCCTTCAGGGGGAGGATCGCCCTTCCGCCCGCGACACCTGATCCCACCCATCGTAAACGCCCCTTAACCCTCTTGCGGCAAAACCGAGCGGTTCGACCCGTTACGGAGTTGCAGGTTCATGGCGCGAGCGGCGCGGCGATCAGGTCTTGAGCTTCTGATGGAAGCCTTCGCCTATGGCTGGTCCCAGCCCTTGTCGGCGCGGTTCCGCGGCGGCGTGGTCACGGTGATCGGCGGCGGCCTGCTGCTGGCCCTGGCCACCTATAACGCCACCGATCCCAGCCTGAACGCCGCCTCGGCCGCCCGCGCCACCAACGCCCTGGGCGGCCCCGGGGCCGCGATCGCCGACATCCTGATGCAATCCCTGGGCCTGGCCGGCTGGATCAGCGCCGCCCTGATGCTGATCCTCGGCCTGACCCGCGCCACCCAACCCGACCCGGTCGCCGCCCGTCGCGATCTGCGGATCCGCTCGGCCGTCGGGGCGGCGGGGGTCCTGGCCCCTGGCCGGACTGCTGGCCGCGCCGCGCCCGCCGGTCGCCTGGCCGCTTGAGAAGGGCCTGGGCGGATTCTGGGGCGACGGCCTGCTGATGGCGATCAGCGGCCTGTTCCACTATGCGCGTATTCCCGGGGGCCACCGTGGTGCGGCCCTGTTGGCTGGCCGTCGGCGCGGCGATCGCCCTGGGCTACGCCATCGGCTT
>NZ_PEGG01000381.1 GCF_002737765.1 Caulobacter sp. B11
GCCACGCAAGGAAAGACCAGCGCCTGGCCAAAGGCCGTGCCGCCGACGATCACCGGGGCCAGGGCGGCGCTGGGCACGAACGGGTCAGGAAAAGGGTGACGGCGATGATCGACAGGCCGGCGGTCAGCACCCGGGGCTCGCCGAAGCGCCGGGCCAGGCGTCCGTCACCGCGCCCCGCGCCCTGGCCGATCGAGGCGACCACCCCGATCACCGCGAAGCACAATCCCACCTCGCGCGGCCCCCAGTTGAAGCGGGCGTGGGTCCACAGGCCGAACACCGATTCCATGCCGGCGAAGGCGGCGGTCGAGACCAGGGTGACCAGCAGGACCCGCGACAGCACCGGATGGGCGCGGGCGGCGATCAGGGCCTCGCGGCGATGCGGCCGGGGCGTGGCCGGATCGCTCGGCGCGCGGCTCTCGACCACGAACAGGAACACCCCCAGCGAGGCGACGGCGGCGAGGCCGGCGGCGACGAACAGTGGGATCTGGAAACCCAGGGGGCCGGCATCGGGATGGGCCAGCAGGCCGCCCAGGGCCGGACCGACCACGAAACCCATGCCGAAGGCCGCGCCCAGCAGACCCAGGCGCGCCGCCCGCTTTTCCGGCGGGGTGACGTCGGCCATGTAGCCCTGGATGGTCGAGATATTGCCGGTGGCCACGCCGCTGGCCAGGCGCACCAGGAAGGCGACGGCGATATTGGGGGCGAAGGCCAGGGCCACATAGGCCGCCGTATTGGCCAGGATGGTGATGATCAGCACCGGCCGGCGGCCGATCCGGTCCGACAGCCGGCCCCAGAACGGCTCGGCCACGAACTGACCCAGGGAATAGGCCGAGAACAGGGCCGTGATCTGCCAGGGCTCGGCGTTCAGGGCCTTGGCGTAGAACGGCAGCAACGGAATGACGATCCCGAAGCCGACCAGATTGATGAACACCACCAGCAGCAGGACATAGAGCGCGCGCGGGCCATGGGCGGGCGCGGTCGGCGCGGTCGGCGCGGTCGGTGGGGGAGGGCTGGACATCAGGGGGCCGGTTTAGCGCCGATCCAGGGGGGAAGCGACCGGCAAACCACGGCGGCGCGCGCCGGAGCGGGACACGCACGCGCCCCGGCTGGGCGGGCGTGCGTGTCCCTTGGCGTTGCCGCCCTAGTTCGGCGGGTTGTTCTTTTCCAGGAAGGTCACCACTGAGCTCAGCATGGTCAGGCGGGTGGCGCCGCTCGACAGCCAGTGGTCCTCGCCGTCCAGCGAGACGAATTCGACCGGCTTGCCGGCCTGCTTGAGGGCGGAGACCATGACCTGGCTCTGGACCAGGGGCACGACCGTGTCGTCCTTGCCGTGGATCAGCAGGATCGGGATCTCGACCTTGTCGGCCAGCCGAGCCGGTGAGATCGCGACCAGGTCGGGGTCCTTCAGGCCATCGGCCCCCATGAACCGCAGCCAGTAGCGCAGGGTCGAATTGTCGACCGATCGACGGCCGCGATTTTCGTCCGCCAGCATGCGCTTGAGGTCCGAAGGGCCGGCCACCGAAACAGCGCAGCGATAGACGCCCTTGTCCAGAGTCGCGCCGGCCATGGCCGCGTAGCCGCCGTAGGAGGCGCCGACGATGCAGACGCGCTTGGATCGATCAGGCCCTGGGCGGCCAGGTCGCGCACGCCGTCCGACAGGTCGGTCTGCATGGCCTTGCCCCACTGGCCAAAGCCGGCCGCGATGAAGTCCCAGCCAAAGCCCTCGGAGCCGCGGAAGTTGGGCTGCAGCACCGCGTAGCCGCGCGAGGCCAGGGCCTGGCTCCACCAGTCAAACCCGGGGTGTCGCGGCCTTCCGGACCGCCGTGCGGCAGGACGACCAGGGGCAGGTTCTTGGGATCCTTGCCGCGCGGCAGGGTCAGGTAGCCGGTGATCTCCAGGCCGTCCTTGGCCTTGTAACGGATCGGGCGGACGGGCGAGACGCCGGCCGCCGGCACGTCGCGATAGATCATGCCCAGCCATTTGGCCGTCTTGGCGTCGAGGTCGACCAAGGCGTAGCCGGGGCCGATGGCGGCGGAATCCACCTCAACCACCACCTTTCGCCGATCCCGCGACCAGGAGGCCAGGCTGACGCGCTCGTTCTTGAAGGCCCGGGTCACCGCGTCCCAGGTGGCCTGGGTCTTGGGGTCGAAGAAGGTGTAGCTCAGCTTGTCGCCGATCAGGCTCACCCCGCCCAGCAGGCGCAGGTCGTTCGGGTCGTGGAGCAGGCCGTCCAACTGATCGCCCTGGGCGAGCTCGGTCTTCGATCCGTCGGCGCCGTATTCGCGCAGGAAGGTCTCGTTCTTGTCATTGGTGAGCCGGACCAGCACCGACTTGCCGTCGCGCCCGAACCCCGACAGCCCGTAGGAGCCCATGGGCGTGTTGATCGCGTCGACGTCCTGCCAGCGTCCGCCGATCTTCATCTTGAGCGTCCAGACGCCCTTTTCCTGGTTGTAGAGCGACATGGCCACAGGCTTGCCCTCCAGGTCGACCAGCCAGCTGTCGGTGCTGGGTTCGCCGCTATAGTCAGCCACCCGCGTGACCCCGGTGGCCAGATTGATCCGGTAGAGGGTGTTCACGCCGACATTGTCCACGAACCGCACCCCTTCGACGAGGGCGTGGGGCGCGCCGTCCATCACGCGGACCATCGGCATGCTGAGCACGACATTCATCGCGCTCTTCTCGTTGCCGAGCAGGGCGGTCTGCTTGCCGGTGGCCAGATTGAAGTCCACGGCCATGTAGTATTCCTGCACGCCGCCCGTGACTTCGCGCACCTTGGTGGCTTGGGACGAGAACACCAGCAGGTGGTCCTGGCTGGCCCACTGCACGTTGCGCAGCTTGCCTTCGCCCATGTTCAAGCCGGCGACCATGGTTCCGTCCAGCTTGCGGACGGTTAGAACGCGCTGCTCGCCATTGGTGACCGTCACCGCCAGCATGTCGCCATCGGGCGAGATCTCGACCCCCTCCAGCGTCGGCAGGCGGCCATAGGCGGCCAGAGGAACGTCTTGGGCGGCGGCCGCGGAGCCCGCGCCGACCACCAGACACACCGCCGCGGCGGCCAAACACTTCAAAAACACGCTACATCCCCCAGGTTGAGAGAGTTCTATCAGTGCGAGTGAGGTTGTCGAGGGGGTGAGACGCGGCAAGGCGGTCAATTGCGACGCCGGACCCTACGACCCCCAACGCAAAACGCCCCGGCGCGGGCCGGGGCGTTTCGTTATGCTGTGGTCGAGATCGAAGCCTAGCGCGGAGCCAGGATCATGATCATCTGACGGCCTTCCATGCGGGGCTCGTATTCGACCTTGGCGATCTCGTCGAAGTCGGCCTTGACCTTGAGCAGCAGCTTCATGCCGAGCTCCGGGTGGGCCATTTCACGACCGCGGAAACGCAGGGTCACCTTGACCTTGTCGCCTTCCTCGAAGAACCGGCTCATCGCCTTGGCCTTCACGTCATAGTCGTGAATGTCGATGTTCGGGCGAAGCTTGATTTCCTTCAGCTCGACGATCTTCTGCCGCTTGCGGGCCTCGTTCTTCTTCTTCTGCTCCTGGAACTTGAACTTGCCGTAGTCCAGGATCTTGCAGACAGGAGGGTTCGCGTTGGGCACGATCTCGACGAGATCCATGCCGGCTTCCTCAGCGGCCTCGAGGGCGGAGGACGTCGGCATTTCGCCTTGCTTCTCGCCGTTCTGGTCGATCAGCAGGACGCGCGGGACTCGGATTTCATCGTTGATACGCGGACCATCCTTGACGGGCGGCGTTTGCATAGGACGGCGAATAGGGCGGCTCCGGTATTGTTGCAGGAAATCGCGCCGCAGCCTGAGGCCGGACGTTCAGATGATATATGACCCGCGCGTCGCCCTCTATCAAGGCGCAAGGCGAGAACGGCGGGGTTAATCGCCACGGGCGCGCTTTTGGCGGCCCCTATTGCGGCAGCAGACTGATCGCCGCGCTGGCCACGGTGCTGACCGGCAAGGCCTTGAGGTCATGCGACTTGATCACCGCCACATGGCCGCGCGGTCCGCACAGCTCGGGGTCGGAGGCGTCGGAGAACAGGGCGATGGTGGGAGCCCCGGCGGCGGCCAGCAGGTGAGTCGGGCCGGTGTCGTTGCCGACCACCAGAGCCGCCTTGGCGCCCAGCACGGCCAGCTGGGCGAAGTCGGTCCGGCCGGTCAGGTCGCGGGCCTGGCCCACCGCTTTCTGGATCTGCCGGGCCATGGCGCTTTCCTGCGGTCCGCCGATGACCACGATGTCCAGGCCGCGCGCCTTGAGCAGACCCGCCAGCTGGGCATAGCTTTCGACCGGCCAGCGCTTCTCGGGGCGATGGGCCGAGCCGCCGGGCACCAGCAGCACATAGGGCTTGGGCGTGGCGGCGCCCGCCACCGGGCGGGCCTCCTTGTGCCGACGCAGGATCCACGACAGGTCCGGCGGCGGGGCGCTGCCGGGCTCGGTCGGGGCGTCGGGCCAGATGCCGGCCTGTTTCAGCTGGTCGGCCTGGCGCTCGAGGGTGTGCATGCCGTTGCGGGCCTTGCCGCGCTGGGGCAGGGCGCAGCCGGCGGCGATGCCCGACCACTGCGGCGGAAAGGGTCGCAGGGCCTGGAAGTACCAGCCCGTCCGGCTGCTGGTCTGCAGGTCGTAGATGCGGTCGTAGCGCGCCCGGCGCACCCGGCCGAGCATGGCGCTCAATTCGCCCAGATCGCCGGGGCGTCCGTCGGTTTCGACCGTATTGAAATAGGGCGACAGCTTGGCCAGGGCCTCGAAGGGCGGGGTGGTCAGCAGGGTGATCTTGGCCTTGGGATGGGCCTGACGGATCTTCTTCATCGCGGCCAAGGCCAGGACGAAATCGCCAAGGGCGCCCAGCTTGATCACCAGGACCTTATTGATCGCCTTGC
>NZ_PEGG01000382.1 GCF_002737765.1 Caulobacter sp. B11
CAAGGCGACCTTGCCATGGGCGGTGACCACGCCGGTGCCCGTGTCGTAGACCACTTCCTGGGCGCGCAGGGTGCGCCCTTGATAGCGGGCCTCGACGTCGCCGCGGGCCGTCAGGGTCTGGGCCTTGTCGTCACGGATCAGGAGGTCGGCTTCAAGATAGTAGCCGGCGTCGCCAAGTCCGTCCTGAACCTGGGCGGGCGGCGCGGCGACGGTAGGAATCTCGGCAAAGCCCTGCTGGGCCTGCGCCAGGCCGCCCATCGCCAGCCAGGCGGCTCCGACCAGCAGAGCGATCCGGCCGCTCCTGTTCGCTTGTCCGCGCGCATCCATCATCAACGACCTCGATCCTGGCGACACAGACTCAACCATCCTCGGTATAACAAAGCAGCGTCAAACCCGCCAAAAGCGCCACGACGGGCGGCGTCCAGGCGGCGACCGCCGGGGTGAGGACTCCGGCCTTGCCAAGGGCCCCACACAGTTCGTTGAAGAAAAAGAAGGCGAAACCAAGGGCGACCCCGGCTCCGGCCAGGCCCGCCAGGCCGCCCAGCCGCATCAGCCGCAATGAAAAGGCCGCCGCCAGCACCGACATCGCCGCGAACAGGACGGGCGTGGCTAGGATCTGGTGCAGGCGCAACTGGAACGGCACCGAAGAGAAACCGGCCTTCTCGGTGTTCTTGATGGTCTCGGGCAGGCGCCAGACGGCGATGGCCTGCGGGTTGTTGAACCGTTCCGAAGCGGTGCGGTCGTCGAGGTTCGAGGGGATCGACTGGGACGCAGCCCGGACCGCGCGCGACCCGGGCTGGGCCTCGCGGACATTGGTCAGGCGCCAGAAGCCCGGCTCGAGCCTGGCCTCATTGGCTTCGACGCGACTTGAAAAGGCCAGGACGCCGTTCTTGTCGACGTCGTAGATGAACATCGAGACGCCCCGAAGCCTGACTGTTCCGTCCACCTGATCTCGAACTCGCGCCCGGATGACGATCTGGCGCTTTTCGTCGCCCTGCCGTAGCCACATCCCTTGGGCGCGGACTTCAGGTAGTTCTCCAACAGGGCGTCGCGGGAGGTTTCGTACTGCGCGCTCATGGCCGCCGTCAGCGGGTTGAGGGCGGTTACGGAGATCACGCCGACCACGAAGGCGAAGGTCGCGGCGGGCAAGATAAAGCGCCAGGCTGAAACGCCGGCGGCGCGCATGGCGATCAGCTCGCTACGTCGATTGAGGCCGACAAAGGCCCCAGGGTGCCAAACAGGAACAGGAACGGGGCTAGCACCAGGATGGTGGCGGGCGCCTGCAGTACGGTCAGGAAGAGCAGCTCGAGGAATCCGGCCTCGGCCCGTGTGCCCACGCTGCGCGCGATGTCGACGAAGGCCACCAGCATGACCAGCGCGCCCAGCACCGCCAGGGCGGCCGCCAGGGAAGCGACGGTCTTGCGCAGCACATAGCGCTCAAGCATGCCGACGCCGAAACTCATGCCAGACCCAGCCCTTGCTCGCCGCCGGCCAAGCCGATGGCCACGTAGCGTGTCACCTTCTGGCGGAAGATCTGGCTCATGCCCCACCAGATCGCACTCAGCGGCACGAGATATTGCAGAACATTGAGCCATTCGCTGTCGTCACACGCCGCCTTCACGCCGTAGCCGATCACCTGAACCACGATGGCCACGGCGCCGACCCCGGCGATTCTGCGGCCATAGCCCATGCGGCTGAACGAGCCGCCGATCACGGCGGCCAGGGCCATGGCCATCATGGCGACGGGATAGAGCGGGCTGGCCAAGCGCCAGTGGCCCTCGGCCAGAAGCTTGACCCTGTTCTTCTGCTCCCACTCCTGGGTCAGGTCCGGGAAAAACAGCTCGTGCGGATAGCGGTCGGCGATCTTGTAGTGCAGCAACTCGTCGCTCTGGAACAGGTTGGACAGATCGAAGACATATTCGTCGAACGATAGGTAGTTCAGCACCCCGGCGCTGGAGAACTCCTGATTGGAGCCTCGGCGCATGATCAGGATCGGAAAGCCGTTGCGCTCGGCGATTACACCATCACGGGCGGTGTAGGTGGTGGCGCCGCCATTGGGCTTTTCCTGGTGAATGAACAGGTTGTGGATCAGGCCGTCACGGTCGATCGACTGGGCGTAAACGGTCAGGCCGGGTCCTGGCTCGGTAAACTCGCCTGGCCGGACCAGGGTGGAGGCCAGGTCGGTCTTCACGGCAAAGGAGGTTTCGCGGATTTGCCGTGCGCTCCACGGCTGGGCCCAGAGACTCAGGGCCAGGGAAATCAGGCCGGCGCCGATGGCTAGGCGCATGGCGGGGGAGATCACCCGCCAGCGGCTCATCCCGCCGGCGAAGCAGACGACGATTTCCTGTTCCGTATGAAGCCTGTTGAGCGCCACCAGCGCCGCGACGAACAGGGCGATCGGCAGGATGATTCCGACCAGGGCCGGCATGGCCAGGGCGATGATCTTCAGGAACACGACGGCGTTCTGGCGCTGATCGACCAGCAGCTCGAATTCCGAGAGGCTGCGCGCCAGGAGGGCCAGGGCCGCGAGGGCGCCGGTGGCCAGGACCGTGGGCCCAAGCAACTGGCGAAAGAGATAGCGTTCGATCAGGCGCATGGATGGGGGATCGGGGGGCTGGCGGATTCGCGACGCGAACCCCGGAAAAGATCGGCCTCTTCTACACGGCCCATTCGCATGGGCACAACCGCTGTCGTCAGCTTCGTTGGAGACAGCCTGGCCGGGTAGCCGACAGGGCGTGACAATTGTTTCTTTTCATCAGATGGGGATTAGGCCTATCAGCGAGGAAAAAGGCTTCTTGTCCCCTGTAGGAGCGCATGATGCGTATCGAATTCGTCACCACCGA
>NZ_PEGG01000383.1 GCF_002737765.1 Caulobacter sp. B11
CTTTCATATCTTCGCCTCCTCGCAGCCAAGCGCGCTTCGCGAGGCCGCGACTAGGCGCGTAGCGAGTAACACCGTTCCTACACGACCTCGAAGGCTGAGCATGAACAGAATCCACCGGAGATATGGTTGGCAAAACACCACGAACCGATCGCCGTTGCGATCGACGGCCTGCAGATAGGTAGCGTCGCCGGTGCGCAGTTGGTGCTTGAGTCCGACCCACCGATGCTGAGCGTCGTAGCCGATAGTGGCATAGAGTCGTAGCAGGACCTGGTTGCGAGGCGTCTTCAGGCGCGCATAGAGCCCGTCGACAATCGAGTAGAGTTGCGGAATGAGTTCGCCGCGGAGATTCAGGTGTGACGATGCTTGGCCTTCGTGGGCGCGGATGTACACCCACGTTGCCGCTGTGCGCCGGAACGCCACCACTCGCGCAGCCCGGCTCCAGAACTCGAAGTCGCCGGCATAGGGCAGGGCCTGACGGAAGCCGCCCATCTGCGCGACCAAACCTGTGCGGAGGGATACGTTGGACAGGTTTCCTGGGATGCAGCCGAACAGGAAGAAAAAAAGGTCAGCCTGCGGCGGGCGTACAATCTCGGGCATCAGCGTTTCGCCAAAGCTCTTCAGGCTGCGGCCTGAGTCTCGGGGGATGGCGTTGCAGCGCATGAATCCAACCTCGACAGGCATGGTCTCCCAACAGGCAATGATTTCGCTGAGCGCACTCGGAGTCGTAAAATAATCGTCTTGGCAGAGGATCTGGCTGATCGGGGCTCTAGCTTGGTTAAAGAGGAAGTTGAGGTTGCCGAAGATGCCCAGATTGTCGCCCTGGGCGAACACTTTGATCCGTGGGTCTGTGAGGTCGGAGAGATATTTCAGCGATCCATCCGAGGAACCGTCGTCTCGGATTAACAGCTCCCAGTCGGCCAGTTCCTGATCTACGACCGATTCAACGGCCTGCCGCAGGAATGGGAGGCCGTTCCACACCGGCATGATGATCGAGATGCGGGGCTTCATCGGCCGATAGTCCTCGGAATCCTAGCTAGGCGAATTAGGGGGCGAGCGATCCGCTCGCGGGCCATCGCCGGCAAGGATCGATAGACGAGGACGCCAACCGCGGTGTGAAGAGCAATGAAGGCGGTTGCGATCGCAATGGACCATCGCGGGAACCAGCCGGCGACTAATATGGCCACGATGCAGGAAGCTGTAGCCAGCGCCGCAAGTCGCGCCAAGCAAGCTTGCCGGCCAGTTAAGATTGTTGTTGTTCATCCATCTGGCCGCGATGATCTGATAGATCACGCAAGAGCAGATTTCCGCCAACAGTAAGGCGAGCCCTGCACCCCGAAGGCCTAGCGGCCTGACCATGAGGTAAAGGCCAACCAAGGTAACAACCGCCGTGACGATTGATATGATCAGCTGGCTTCTGACCATATTGTTTCCGCGACGATAGTTGCCGCGGTCTGAGCGTAGGCGAAGACCGCCACCGACGCTGACAGTATGGCAAACAATAAAGGGTCGAAGGCAATTCGCCCGCGAGTCCAGGCCTCAAATACCCAGGGCATTATAATTTGCGCAGCCACCAGGCTAGGTGCGATCAGATAGACTACGAGCGCCCAGGTCACCGAAAGGGCAACTTCGACCCGAACCTGATCACGATCTCGCAGAAATCTCAAAAGCTCCGGCTCAAAAGGGCCCATGATCGAGCTCAGCCCCTGAAGCGCGACATTGGCTCCGGTTCGGGTCGTGGAGAAGGCGGTCATTTGGGCTACGCCAACCGCCGGTGCCAGCACTAGGCGTATTCCCTGTTGCCGCACTTGATTGAGGATATCTCGGCCGGTGACGCCAAGGGATAGGAAGGCGTTGCGCGCCGCCAGGCCAAGATCGGGCGGAGGGAACCGCGCGCCGTCTCGTCGCCACACCCTGATGAAGTCCGCCAAGAGCGGCGTGTTTATGGCTAAGGTTCCCCCGGCCAGCCAGAGGCCCGCGACGAGGATGTTCCCGCCTAAGGCGACGCCAATCAGTGGGGCGATGCTGGTGACGATTGTTGAGGCGACTCCCCACCACGCCGTTCGCGGGTAGTGGCCGAGCCGAACGATTGCTCGACCGAGGAGCCCTCCGCAAGTGCCACTGACCAACCACACGACGCCCTGAACAACTAGCAGCCTCTCTGCTTGCCCGGCCAGTTCTGGGTTGACCTGGCCCAACAACGCCTCGACGGCCCCTGTCCGGACCATTATTAATGTAGCGAGGAGGGCGAAGGCCCCCATAAGTCCGCCGGCGACCAGCGAGGACGAAAGCAATCTCCCTAGTTGGTCATTGTCCCGTGCTTTGATGAACTCGTATGAGAGGTAACTTTGGTGCCCGACGTCGAAGGCGGTCAGATAGGGCATCAAGGAACTAACGACCAGCCACACGCCATATTCAGCCGGGGACCAATAGGTCAGGAAGATAGGCACAGAAGCGATCTGAGCCAAAGTGCCAGTTCCGATGCGCGCCCAATTGGCCACGCTGCCCCAAACCCATCGTCGAGTGACGGACATCAGGCCTTGCCCGAAAGGGCGCGCTTCAGCCTACGGGCGCTGTTGAGGAATTCGCCCTTTAGATCCCAGGCGGCGTTGCCAAGCACAACTTGCAAAGGGACATCATCGATGATTTTGACCGGGAGTGCGAAGTGATTTGAAAATGTGGGTTGTTCGTTAGGGAAGCGGATGACGCATCGCCACTCCACAGGGCTCAAGGGGTGGAGATTGCGAGTGTACGGGG
>NZ_PEGG01000384.1 GCF_002737765.1 Caulobacter sp. B11
TGAAGCCGGGCGCCGACGCGCGCGAGCGCATCGTGGTCCTGACGCCGAAGGCCGAAGCGATGATCCCGGCCCTTCAGCGCCAATGGGCCGCCGTCAACGCCGCCGACGACGACCTTGACGCGGAGCTTTCCGCCCCCCTGTCCGACACCATCCAGGAAACCATCGCGGCCCTGAATCGGCGGCCCTTCAGGCAGCGGATCATGGCCGAGGTTGAAGCGCATCGTGCCCCTGAACAGCCCTCGTCTTCCCCCTCAGACCCGCTTACCCCCCGAGTTCCAAGTTCATGATGATCGACATGTCGCGTTGGGCCCATCCGCTGCAACTGGGGGAGCGTCGGTTTCTGCACCCCGGGCCGCTCCGCTGGCTCCGGGCGATCGGCTGGGCCCTGGCCCTGATCTTCCTCGTCGCCCTGACCGCCCTGACGACAGGCGAAGCCCTGGGCAAGGCCCTGCCCCAGAGCTCCGGGGCGGCGCAGCTGGCCGCCAATATCGTGGCCGTGCTGATCGGGCTGGGGGTTTATGCCCTGGCGGTGCGGCTGGCCGAGGGCCGCTGGCCGTCCGAGATCGCCTGGCGGCCGGCCTTGCCGCAAGTCGGCGCGGGCCTGCTGATCGGGATGGCGATGTTCGCCGCCGTCATGGCCATCATGGCGGTGTTCGGCCTCTATGACATCCGGTCGCTCGGCGCCGCTCCGGCCTGGGTCTCGATCGGCAAGGCCGTCCAGTCCGGGGTGATCGAGGAACTGATGATCCGCGCCATCTTGCTGCGCCTGACCTGGAGGGCGTTCGGGCCCTGGGCGGCCTTCGCGATTTCCGCCGCCCTGTTCGGTTTTGGCCATCTTCCCAATCCAAACGCCACCGTATTCGCGGCCGTCGCCATCGCCCTGGAGGCCGGGATCATGCTGGGCGCCTTCTACGCACTGACCGGACGCATCTGGATGTCGATCGGCGTGCACGCCGCCTGGAACTTCACCCAGGGCTATCTGTTCGGCGCCGCGGTGTCTGGCGGCGATTTCGGCCCGGCGATCGCGTCAAGCACGGCGCGGGCGGGCTTCCCCGAATGGCTGACCGGCGGCGCCTTCGGGCCAGAGGCCTCGCTGCCGGCCCTGGTGGTCTGCACCGCCGTCGGGCTCGGCGTGACCTGGATGGCCTGGCGCGCGGGCCAGTTCGCCAAGCCGGCGGCCGTCTAGCTTCGCTTAACCATCAGCTTGCTGATCGCATGCACGAAGTTGCTGGGGGCGACCTCGATCTCGGCAAGAAGAGGAAAAGGGCGCTCATGCTCGAAGCGCCCGCCAGGCGGGATCGCGATGGCTCGATCTGACGGCTGTCGACCGTCAGGCCTCTAGACCGCCCGCGGCCCCGTAGGCGCGAGTGACCATGAAGGGCGGCGGTCAAGCCGCCCGCGATGTCACCGCTGGAATTTGCTGTAAGGCACGAACTCGCCCAAGCCGACATAGGCGACCGGACGCCTCTGTGACCCCCGGCGGCCCAGAACACGGCGAGAGAGTCCTGCTTGCACAGCTGGGCTCTGGGCCCTTGCCGGGTGACCATGTCTCGCGTCAGGACCTTTGCGCCGGCCTGGGGCCGGTTCACATAGAGCTGGCCGCTGGGCGTCCGATAGACGAGCGCGGTCTTGTCGACGATCTCCGTCGCGACGACGCTGCGCGCATCAATGCAGTCGACGGGGCGACCGGCTTCGCGACCTTCGATCACCCTCGCCAGGCTGCGCTCCCCCCGCTGATCTGTCGCCTCACCGGCGAAGGCGTTGGAAGACGCCGCGAGAACCACTACCGCCAGCACACCATGAAGCCCTGAACGCATATCGACCGCTCCTCTTCCGCTACGGAGACCGGCGGCGTCCGCCGCCAGGAAGAGGTTACCTTCCCCTCATTGCACGCAACGGTCAACGAGGGGAAAATAGACGATCAATGGTAGAGCTTCGCGGCGCCTGACTTCAGCCCCGCTTGACCATCAGCTTGCTGATCGCATGCACGAAGTTGTTGGGCGCGATCTCGATCTCGCCCGTGGCCTTCAGGTCCGGGAAGCGGGCCAGGATCTGGCGATAGGCTTCCTCAAGCTGGATCTGGGCCACGCGCTTGCCGATGCAGGTGTGCGGGCCGTAGCCGAAGGCGATGTGCTTGCCGGCGTTGGCGCGGCGCACGTCCAGCTGGTCGGGCTCGGGGAACACCTCCGGATCGCGGTTGGCCGCGCCGTAGTACATGATCACCTTCTCGCCTTCGCGGATCACTTGGCCGTTCAGCGTGGTGTCGGCGGTCGCCGTGCGGCGCATGTAGATCACCGGGCTGACCATGCGGATGAACTCGTCGACCGCCCCGCCCAGCAGGCCGGGATCGTCGATCAGGGCCTGGCGTTGATCCGGGAACTCGGTCAGCAGCTTCATCGCCCCCGAGAGCGTGTTGCGGGTGGTGTCATTGCCCGCGAAGACGATCAGCAGCCATGAGCCGTCCAGATATTCGTCGGCCAGCAGCGCGCCGTCGACCTGGGCCCGGGCGATGGCGGTCATCAGGTCCTGTTTCGGATCCTCACGACGCTTGAGCAGCATGGTCCGGCCATAGTCGAACATCTCTTCGACATTGGTGTTGAAGTCCTGGACGAACTGCATGAGCTCCAGGGTCGGGGTGATCGGGGCGGCCGCCTGCTGCACGGCCAGGTCCTGGGCGCGCTCCAGATAATGCATCCAGGTCAGGAACCGGGGCCGGTCCTCGGGCGGCACGCCGAGGATCTCGCACAGGGTGAACAGCGGCAGAACGGACGAGAAGTGCTCGACCATGTCGATCTCGGCGCCGTTCTCCAGCAGGG
>NZ_PEGG01000385.1 GCF_002737765.1 Caulobacter sp. B11
CCTGGGCCCAGGGCTCGTTCTGCAGCAGCTCGCGGGTGCGGGCGACAGCCAGGTCACGCGACCATAGCCAGCCCGAGTCGGCCGACTGTTGCGGCGGCATCCAGCCGCCGACATCCTGACCTGAGGTCTGGCCGGCCTTGTAGCCGGAACCCAGGCCCGATCGCGCCGTCGCGATTGGCCATGGCCTTACGCGCGGCGCCGATGCCCGGAGGCAGGCGCGCGCCCGTCGGGCCAGCAGCGAGCGTTCCGCCACGATCAGCCTCCGAAGGTGGAATGATGGCCCGCCCGACACCCGGCCGCCGCCGAGCCGCCGCAGGACGAGGCGGCACTCATAGATCGCCCGCACCAGGGTCTCGGTGCGAGACCGGGTCGGCATATTCGACCCCACCGACCTCGTACTTGACCGACTTGACGCGCTCGCGCTCAGGGCCGCGGATTCCGCCGCTCAAGGGCGGCCAGGCGCGCCTGCGCCAGGGAGGGATCGTCGCGCCAGCTGGCCATCAGTGTCCTCGTCCTTGGCGCGCCAAACGCAACAGGGGGTGGTCGGTCGACGTGTCGGCCGGCTCGGCCGCGGAAGGTCGCGAACGGGGTTCGCCTCAAGCGGGCCGCCGGGCACAATCGCGGCAAGCCTTGGGGCGTCGGTCCAGATGCCTCGAGCGGGAGCTGACCGTCGCGGGAGGGCTCGCGCCGCCGCGAAGCGATCAGCCGCGCCCAGTCGTTTTCAGTGATCACGTCGGCAGGAAGACCAGGCATGGCGTGGCAGTAGACGCCATGTCGAGCTGCTCGTTGCGAACGCCCTTCAGCGGTTCCCAGACCTCGACCTTTCGGCCCTTGGACTGGTCGGCGGGCAGAAGCACCTCAGAGGTCATCTGCTGGAAATCCAGCTCGGTCGCAGTGCCTTCCAGCGTCACCGATCCAGGCAGGTGCTGACCCTGCTCGATGCCGGCCAGGGTTTGGGCCAGGCCAAAATAGATGTCCTTTTTGACCTTGTGCGTTCCGACCAGGAACAGCTGAACCTCGCCGACAACCCGGCGGCCGATCTTGGCCTTGCGGCGGTGCCGGCCTCGATCGGAAAGGCGTCCTTGCCGCCGCGTTCGGATGCGCCCTTGAGGGCCATGACATTGGGGCGGCCGGAGCAGAACACATAGGCGCGGTTGGTATGGTGGCCGCCGGTGTCGACACCAAAACGGTCGAAGCCCAGAGGACGGCAGGCCGGGCCCTCGTAGGTTCGCTTGCTGATTTCGGCCAATTCGCTCCAGGCACGGGGATCGACCGGCGGGATCGGAATGACGCCGCTGTCGATGCGCGCATAGCGCCGGCCCTTGGCGCCCTCGGGACCAGGCCCAGCCGGGCCGCAGACCCAGGCGGCCCATTCGAGGCGGTCGCCCTGGACGTCGGCCGCGCCAAACAGAGCCCAGGCCCAGTCGGGGATTTTGCCGCGCTCGACCCCGGCGATCCGAGCGGCCTGGTCGCGCAGTTCGAACAGTCGCTGGGTGGCGGGCCGGTCATAGGCGGCCTCGAACGGAAGCCCCAGAACCTGCTGCCAGAAGGTGACCAGATCTTCGGGATCGCCCGACGCGGCGGCCTCGTCGAATTCAGAAAAGATCCGCGCCCAGGTGGTGAACGGCGAATAGGCTTGCCAGATGCCGTCGAACGAAGGCTCGCGGCCGTCTAGAAACGCACCCTTGTGGTCAGGCCCTCGGCGGCTCAGCCAGTAGTCCCAGTCATCGACAGGGATGCAGGGCGGCGGGGCGGGATTGTCGCTCTCTGGGTCAGGCGTTCCGTCAGGTCGCAACCGCTCGAAACAGGCCAGCCAACCGCCGTGGCCGGCGTCGGCCTGTTCGAGCATCCAAAGCTTGTGCTCATGGCCGATGCCCTTGCCGCATCCATTGGCCTGGCAGAGGAAATAGGGCCGCTGGCCGTCGTGCTGCATGTTCTCCCAGAGCAGCAGCTGGCGGGCGCCGCAGTGGGGACAGGGCAGATAGTAGCGCTCGCAAGTTCGGCGCTCGACCTCCTCGGTGACCTGGCAATCGCCGACGAACTTCGGCGTGCCGCCGCCGAGCTCCTTGGCGTCGTCGCCCCAGGCCAGGGTTCGGCCCCGGCCCTGGCGGATCGGTGAGCCGCGCCCGCCGACATCCTTGGGATAGGACGACGGCTCTTCGAAGATCAGCAGGCCGATGTCGGACTGCTGCAGCTGACCTTCGGAGCCGGCGTTGACAATCTTGAGGAACCCGCCCCGAAATCGCTTGTGGTACTTGGTCGAGCTGTTCTCGGCCCCGGCCTTCACAGCCATGATCTTGAGGCCGACCTTCGGACTGGCCCGGACGTTGGGCGAGAAGATCTCCTTCTCGAAATCCTTCTGCTTCTGGTCGCTGGCGCAGATCACCATGATCG
>NZ_PEGG01000386.1 GCF_002737765.1 Caulobacter sp. B11
CAGTTCATGGTCGCCGAGGAAATGCCCCGGCTCGAGGCCCAGACGGCGCTCTATGAAAAGGTCCTGGACGCCGCCGACGGCATGCCGGTGACCTTCCGCACCCTCGACCTGGGCGGCGACAAGCTGCTGCCCTACATGGAGCTGGAGCGCGAGGACAATCCGGCCCTGGGGTGGCGCGCCATCCGCATGGGGCTGGACCGACCGGCCCTGCTGCGGATGCAGATCCGCGCCCTGATCAAGGCCTCGCGCGGGCGGCCGCTGCGGATCATGTTCCCGCTGGTGGCCAATGTGGACGAGTTCCGCGCCGCCCGGGCCTTCGTCGACCAGGAAGTCGCCTGGGCGTTGAAGCGCGGCCGGCCCGCGCCGCAGCGCCTGGACGTCGGGGCGATGATCGAGGCGCCGTCGCTGCTGTGGCATCTAGACGCGCTGCTGCCGATGACCGACTTCGTTTCGGTCGGCACCAACGACCTGATGCAATATTTATTTGCCGCCGACCGGGGCAATCCGCGGGTCTCCGATCGCTATGATCCGCTGTCGCCGGCCGCGCTGCGGGCGCTCAAGACCATCCAGCAGGCCTGCGAGGACACCGGCACGCCCGTGTCCGTGTGCGGCGAGATGGCGGGGCGGCCGCTGGAGGCCTTCGCCCTTATGGCCTTGGGCTTTGATCGACTCTCGATGCCGCCCGCCGGCATCGGTCCGGTCAAGCAGATGGTGCTGTCCTGCGATCGCGAGGCCGCCCGCCGCAATGTCGAGGCCCTGCTCAAGGGCGCCGGCGGGTCGATCCGCGGCGAGATCGAAACCTTGGCGCGCAAGCTTTACGTGGCGATCTGAGCGGCGGCGCGTTAACCAAGCGTTGCTGTTTAGTGTATTGAATTCCGTCACTTACTTTGATATCCACAAAACGAGTATTAACGGGTTCCGCATCGTCGGAAACGGGCAAGTGTCGGGCTCGCCTCCGGCACGAAAGTTTGGGGTATTATGGCTGCCATGCCGCTGGATACGGGCAGGGCGACCCACTTGCAGTTGGTCGCCGATGATCGCGACGACGCGCCCGATGTGGCGCTGCTTTCCATTGAGCATGGCGCGGATATCGGCGAGGCCTTGCAGGTCGCCCGTGAATTTCGCGGCCTGACGCTGCAGGACGTGGCAGACGCCACCCGCATTCGTCTGAGCTATGTCGAGGCCCTTGAGGCCATGCGCCTGGACGACCTGCCGTCGCGCCCCTTCACCATCGGCTATGTGAAATCCTACGCCCGGCTGTTGGGCCTGGACGGCGAGGCCGCCGTGGCCCGCTTCAAGCTGGACGCGCCCGAAGACAACGAACCGCTGCGCGCTCCGGTCGGGGTGCGCCGCGAGAGCGACCCGCGTCTGGGTCTGCTGCTGGCCGGCGGCCTGCTGGTCGTGGTCGCCATCGTCCTGTGGAACGTCGCCCAGCGCGCCATCGCCACCGAGGCCCCGCCGCCCCTGGCCGCCGCCACCGCGCCCCGCGCGCCGACCATCGCCTCCGGCGGCGCCGTGGCGCTGGGCGCGCCGGTCCCGGCCCCGGCCGAATCGACCGTGCCTGAGCCCTACAAGACCCCCGGCCTCGACGACGCCGCCGCCAATGGCGGTTCGGCCGACGCCGTGACCGCCGCCTCCAAGGCCCGCGCGGTCGAGGCCGCCGCCAACGGACCGGTGATCGACGCCGCCCAGACCGCGGCCCTGGGTTCACCGTTCAAGTCCAAGGCCGCGGTGCTGGGCGCCAGCCCCGCCGACGGCTCGGGCGTCATCCTGCAGGCCCGCAAGGGCGCGTCGCTGGTGGTGCGCGGGGCCGACGGCTCGGTGTTCTTCGCGCGTCAGCTGGCGCCGGGCGAGGCCTATCGCGCCCCGCGCACCGGCGGCCTGACCGCCGACGTCTCCGACCCCTCGGCCTTCAACGTCTATGTCGGCGGCGTGCTGACCGGTCGCCTGCAAAGCGCCCAGACCTCGCTGGGAAAGTTGGGCGGCTAGGGACCAGAGCGCTCGTCGCCCTTGGGTTCGGGCCGCAAAAGTCCTAGATTGCCGTCATGGCCGCTGATCATACCCACCTTCGACCCTGGCGCTCGATCGAGCGCCGCAAGTCGCGCAAGATCCGTGTCGGCAATGTCGAGGTCGGCGGCGACGCGCCGATCACCGTCCAGTCGATGACCAACACCCTGACCAGCGACGCCGCCGCGACGCTGGAGCAGATCCGCCAGCTGGAAGAGGCCGGGGCCGACATCGTCCGGGTCTCGTGCCCCGACGTCGAGAGCACGGCGGCCTTCAAGACCATCGCCCGCGAAGCCCGGGTGCCGCTCGTCGCGGACATCCATTTCCACTACAAGCGCGGCATCGAGGCGGCCCAGGCCGGCGCCGCCTGTCTGCGGATCAATCCGGGCAATATCGGCAGCGCCGACCGGGTGCGCGACGTGATCCAGGCGGCCCGCGACCACGGCTGCTCGATGCGAATCGGCGTCAATGCCGGCTCGCTGGAGCGCGAACTGCTGGAGAAGTACGGCGAGCCCTGTCCCGACGCCATGGTCGAGAGCGCCCTCAACCACGCCCGCATCCTGCAGGACCACGATTTCCACGAGTTCAAGATCAGTGTGAAGGCCTCGGACCCGTTCATGACGGTGGCGGCCTATCACCAGCTGTCCGAACGCATCGACTGCCCGCTGCACCTGGGCGTCACCGAGGCCGGGGCCTGCGCACCGGCACGGTGAAGTCATCGATCGGCATCGGTTCGATGCTGTGGGCCGGCATCGGCGACAC
>NZ_PEGG01000387.1 GCF_002737765.1 Caulobacter sp. B11
TTTGCTGTCCCCCGACTGATGCTCGAAGACCCGGCGGGCCAGGTCATCGGTCGAGCCGATGTAGAGCGTGCCGTTTCGCCGGCTGGCCATGATGTACACGTAAAACACCATGGGTGAGCTTGCGGGCTTACTCAATTTACTTCAACCCTTTTCTCCACCTCCCCGGCGAAGGCCGGGGCCCAGATTCAGCCTGAGCCTTTGGGGATGACGCGCCTTCCGCCGACGCCAGAAACCGGCCACCGCTCCGGGTTCGACCTGGGCCCGGCCTCGCCGGGGAGGTGGCGTTAGGGGGCTATAGCCCTGCCCTATCCCAATCAACCCACTTCCCCGGCGAAGGCCGGGCCAGCCCAGATTCAGCCTGAGCCTTTGGGAATGACGCGCCTTCCGCCGACGCCAGAACCGGCCCCGCTCCGGGGTTCGACCTGGGCCCCGGCCTTCGCCGAGGAGGTGGCGTTAGGGGGCTATAGGCCGGCCCTATCCCAATCAACCCACTTCCCCGGCGAAGGCCGGGGCCCAGATCCAGCCTGAGCCTTTGGGGATGATGCGCCTTCCGCCGACGCCAGAACGGGCCCCGCTCCGGGTTCGATCTGGGCCCCGGCCTTCGCCGGGGAGGTGGCGTTAGGGGGACTATAGGCCGGCCCTATCCCAATCAACCCACCTCCCCGGCGAAGGCCGGGGCCCAGATTCAGCCTGAGCCTTTGGGGATGACGCGCCCTTGGCCGACCGCTAGAACCGGCCCCGCTCCGGGTTCGACCTGGGCCCCGGCCTTTCGCCGGGAGGTGGCGGTGGGGGCTATATACCTGCCCCCTACCCCACCTGCGTCGCCGTGCCCGCCACATGTACCAGGTCAGCAACGTCCCGCAGATCACGCTGGCCGCCGCATAGCCGCCGGTGCGCTTCCAGGTGAAGACGCTGATCACCGCGATTAGGGCGGTCAGGGGCAGGAACTGGATCGCCACGACGGTCGACAGCGGATCAAAGGCGGTCGGCAGGCGGCCGGTCAGGAACAGGGCGGCGTAGTCGAGGCCCAGCAGCAGGGCGAAACCGCCTGACAGGGCCAGGACGGCGGCGGCGTAGCGGGCGGTGTTGCTCTCGCCGCTCACCGGGATGCGGGCCAGCAGGGTTCGCGCCGTGACCCGAAGGCCAGGGTGAAGATCGGCCAATAGACAGGGCCAGCTTGGCCTGATCAGGGCTGAACCGCTTGAGCGCCACCACCCAGAAGCGGAAATCCACCAGGAACAGCCGGTGGACCAGCTCCAGCGCCCATAGACCACGGCGACGCTGATCAGGCCCGCCGCGATGGCCAGGGGCCAGCGGTTGCTGAACACCGGCCGGCCGCGCTTGCCGATCAGGCCCAGGGCCAGGGTCAGCAGGGCGCCGACCGCCGCCCAGACCATCACCTGGTTGGTGATCCCCTGCTTGAAGATCGCGTTGGGCGCAGGGCGACCATGCCCAGGATGAACAGTGGAAAATAGGTCAGGGCCGGCAGCAGGGCCGTCAGGGCCAGGTCGCCCCGGTCGCGCAGGGCCTGACCGGCCACGCCCGGCTGGCGCAGGCTGGCGAACATCGGCAGGGCCAGCAGCAGCTCGAAACTGCCCAGCAGCAGCACTATGGCGCCGATCAGGGCGAGCCTGTGCCGGCCTCCTTCCACATCCAGATCTGATCGCCGGCCGGGCGCGGCGTCCCGCCGGTCAGGGTGCGGGCGAACCAGTCGGTCGCGTGGCCGACGGCGGTCGGCGACAGGTGGTCGCCGGGATGGGTGGTGGCGGGGGTCTGCAGCACCCGGGCCGTGCCTGGGCGATGTCGCCATAGAGCTTACCGGGCGCGATCGTCTCCGTGGCGCCGAACACCGCCTTCAGCTTGGCGCTGCCGGTGACGTCCTGGGCCCGGTCGACGCCCCACATCAGCTTGGAGAACTCGTCATAGCGGCTGAACACCAGGGCCAGGTTGCGCGGCCAGGCGGGGTTCGTCGGCGGCGAACGGCTTGCCGGTCGACGAGCCCTCCAGCACCACGGCCTTGTAGGCGTCGGGCATGGCGGCGGCGGCGGCCAGCACCGTCCAGCCGCCCATGCTGTGGCCCTCCAGCCCGATATTGCCGGGATCGACCATCGGTAGGCCGCGCAGATAGTTCAGCCCGTCGGGGCCGCCGAAGCCGTTGGAGAAGGCCGCGCCGCCGCTATAGCCGTGGCCGGTCTGGTCCAGGGCAACACCACATAGCCGCGCCGGGCGAACTCGATGGCGAACGGGCTCTGTGTCTCGCGGCTGTTGATATAGCCGTGCACGGCCAGCACGCCGGGGCCGGGGTCGCGGCGGTGGCGTTGGCCGGGGTGTAGAGCAGGCCGCTCATCGTCACGGCCGCCGGTCCGGCGAAGGCCACTCGGTGACCTTGATCCGCCGGCCGTCTGGACCTTGGCGGCCAGCAGGCTTCCCCCAGCACCAGGGCCAGGCCAGCACGAACAACAGCCATGGCTTGCGCATGATCTCGTCTCCCCCGACGCCGGTCGTTCGCCGGCTTTGCGGGGAGCCTAGAGGCGGGGCGAATGTCGAATCCCGGCCGACACCTGGTGATTTGAGTCAGATGAGCGCCGCGCCGCCGGCGCGCGGCGCCCAGCGATCCTCCATGCCTTGCCGTAGACGGCCTGGACCCGGGCCAGGATTGCGGCGGCGCCGTCTGGGGCGGCCGGAGTCGAACGGCGGGGCGGGGCGTATTCGACGCCCAGCTGAATGGCCATGGCCATGTCCTCGCGGCGATCTCGGCGGCGATGGTCAGGGCGAAGTCGATGCCCGCCGTCACCCGCCGCCGGTGAAGACGTTGCCGTCGCGCACCACCCGGGCCGGATCGGGCGTGGCGCCGAACAGGGAGAGCTGCTCGCGCCACGCCCAGTGGCAGGCGGCGCTTGCCTTGCAACAGCCCCGCCGCCCCCAGCACCAGCGAGCCGGTGCAGACCGAGGTCACATAGCGCGACATCGCCGCCAGCCGGCGGATCTGGTCGAGGAAGGCCGCATCGGCCATGGCCTCTTCGTCCCGAACCCCCGCACGCAGAGCAGGTCGCAGGTTCGAGGTCGGCCAGGCGCGGCAGATGGGCGAAGGTCAGGCCGTCGCCTCGATCTCGCCCCGGCCAGGCTGGCGGCCACCACCTTGGCCCCCGGCAGGCGGCTGAGGATCTTGGTGCGGACCGGTGAAATCCAGTGGGTGACGCCTGGATACAGGGCGAAGACGATGGAAAGCGGCGCGGGCGAGGTCATCACG
>NZ_PEGG01000388.1 GCF_002737765.1 Caulobacter sp. B11
ATCGTCTTGGCGGCGGCGGCGGTGGTGAAGGTCGAGCCCGGTCAATGCCAGGCCGGTGAGGGACAGGGTCTTGGCGGTCACGGTGAAAGGCCGAGCCGTCCGAGTTGGCCAGGAAGGCCAGCTTGGTGGTCGAGCGTCCGCCGATGCTGACGCCGTTGAACTTGGCGTTGGTGACAGCCTTGGTCACCTGGTCGCGCAGCGAGTCGAAGTCGGATTTCAGGGCGTTGAACGAAGCGGGTTTTCAGCGAGGTGTCGAAGCGGCCAGGGCCTTTTCCTTCATCTTGCCGAGCAGGTCGGTGACGGTGTCGCCGGCGGCCAGGGCCACGTCGATGGTGGACTGACCGCGTTGCAGCGAGTCCTTCACCGAGTTCAACGAACTGGCGGCTGCCGACTGGTTGCGGGCCGTGGCCCAGATGGCGCCGTTGTCCTTGGCCGAAGCGATCTTCTTGCCGGTATTGATACGCTGTTGCGTGACTTCGAGCTGCTGATTGGTGGTGTTCAGGTTCTGCAGGGCGATCATCGCGCCCGAATTCGTATTGATGCTATTCAGCGCCATTACGGTGGCTCCTATTCGAGGGTGCCCGACGTCATTTTGACGGCCGGTGGGCTTTTTGCCCAGCCTCACTATGCAACCCTCTGGTTTAGAAGAGGTGAAATTGTCGCAGTTCAGAGTCAAACTGAGAATTAACGTCGATTAACGCTGTTTGATTCTTGCCGCTGGCTCAAAGTGCGGCCGTTAATAATGCTTAATACGACTGAAAATCCTGAATACACGGGTTTCGGATCTGGTTTTGAATCGAAGAATGCGGTGTTTCATTTCGAAACAGGTCGCCAAGACTCTAGGCTGACAATCTCAGGGGCTGAGGGGCGATCTCTTCAACGTCGAACAGGTCGAAAGCGTCTTCCCAGGCCGCCAGTCGCGAGGCCCGAAGCTGGGCGTCGTCGATGATCCGCACGATCTGGTCTTCGCGCTCGTTCCAGACCAGGCCGATATCCGCCGCCCGTTCGGCGTCGCCGCCGAGCAGCAGAATGATGTCGGCCCGGACCACCCGTTCCGGCGACAGCCGCATCAGGGTGCGTCCGCCGCCCAGATCCCGATGAATGTCGGCGAAGGCCAGGACCGCCGAGATCATGGCGGCGTTGACCGGAACAGTGTGCCAGGTCTGGCAGGCGAGGCGGCTCATCGGCGAACTCCAGGGGCGGCGCGGGGGTCGATGATCCCTTTTGCGGCTGGACTGCGTCAGAAACGGTCGTAATGATTGCCCGATGCGACACGACAAGGCGACACGGCTGCTCGACCTGGCCCGGATGCTGGCCGGCAGCGGCGAGGGCATGACCCTGGATGAAATGGCCCGGGCCATGGCGGTGGGCCGCCGCACCGCCGAACGGATGCGTGATGCGGTCTGGGCGGCCTTTCCGCAGATGGAAGCCATCGAGGATCCACCGACCCGGCGGTTTCGCATCCCGTCCGGCCTGGACAGCCTGTTCCAGACCCCGACGGCCGAGGAACTGGCGGCGTTGCGGACCGCCGCCGACGCCTATGCGGCGCGCGGCGCCCAGGGGCGGGCGGCCAATCTGTATGGCCTCGAGCGCAAGCTGCTGTCGGCCCTGCGCGGCGCGGCCCGCCGGCGCGTGGCTCCAGACGTCGAGGCCCTGGTCCAGGCCGAGACCATCGCCGTCCATGCCGGACCCCGGCCCTATGAGGACGAGCAGGTGCTGGCTGGGGTGCGCACCGCGATCAAGAGCCTGTCGGCGCTGGCCTTTCGCTATGAGGGCGGCAGCGCGCCGGGCCGCACCCGGACGGTCACGCCCCTGGGCATCCTGTTTGGCCATAGCAACTATCTGGTGGCCATCGAGGGCGAGGATCCGCGACCCCGGTCGTGGCGGCTGGACCGGATCCGCGACATCGCCGTCCTCGACCAGGCCGCGTCGCCGCCGGCCGATTTCTCGCTGCAGGCCTTCGCGGACGAGAGTTTTGGCATCTATCACGGCCAGGTCGAGGACGTGGTGCTGCGCATCCGGGCCGACCGCGCCGAGGACGCCCTGCGCTGGCGCTTCCACTCCAACCAGACGGTCCACCAGGAGGCGGATGGGTCGGTCCTGGTGTCCTTTCGGGCCAGCGGCATGCTGGAGCTGTCCTGGCACCTGTTCACCTGGGCCGACGCGGTCGAGATCGTTTCGCCGCCGAGCCTGCGTCGGATGATGGTCGACGAGTTGCGGGCGGCGCTGAAGGCCCATGAGGCGGCCGGAGGCTGATCCGGGGCGGTGGCCTAAAGACCGGCGACGATCGGAAAAAGGCCGCGCCATGGCGATGCCGCCCATCCTAGGATGGCGCAATGTGATAGAGGAACCGCCGGTTCCGGGGAGAAAGCGCGACCAGATGAACTATCGTCACGCCTTCCACGCTGGAAACTTCGCCGATCTTCAGAAGCACGCGATCCTCACGGCCCTGCTGTCGGCGCTGACCGCTGACGCCAGGCCGCTGAACGTCATCGACACCCATGCCGGCGCCGGAGCCTATGACCTGCGCGGCGAGATGGCCCAGAAGTCGCGCGAAGCCGAGGCTGGCGTCGGGCGGCTGTTGGCCATGGACGCCCCGCCGGCCGCGTTCGCGGCCCTGCTGCAAGCGGTGAGCGACCTCAATGTGACGAAGGACGGGTCGCTCTATCCAGGCTCGCCCCTGCTGATCGCGCGGGGCCTGCGCCGGACGGATCGCTACACCGCCTGCGAACTGCGCGACGATGATTTCGACAGCCTGCGCCGGGTCCTGGCGCCCTACGGCTTCGCCCAGGCCCTGAAGTCGGACGGCTATGCCGCCGCCGTGGACCGGACCGGCCGGGCGGAGCGGACCTTCGTGCTGATCGATCCGCCGTTCGAGCGGGCCGACGACTATGTGCAGTGCGTCGCCACCGTCCGCGCGGTGCTGGCCCGCGATCCTCACGCGGTTGTGGCCATCTGGACCCCGCTGAAGGACCTGGAGACTTTCGACGCCTTCATGCGGGCGCTGGAGGCGATCACGGACAAGGCCCTGGCCGCCGAACTGCGACTTCGGCCGCTGCGCGACCCGATGAAGATGAACGGCTGCGCCATGGTGGTGATCGGCGCGCCGCCGTCCGTCGAACCGGTGATCGCCGAGATCACCAGCTGGATCGCCGAACATCTGGGCGAACCCGGCGGCGGGGCCCGGATCTGGCGGACCGGCGGGTGAGCGCCACGCCGACCTTCCGTCAGGCCCTGGCTGTCTGGCTGAAGGTCGGCCTGCTGGGTTTGGAGGTCCGGCCGGCCAGATCGCGCTGCTGCACCGCGAGGTGGTCGAGCGCCGTGGCTGGGTCGATGAGGCCCGTTTCGCCCACGCCCTGAGCTTCTGCATGTTGCTTCCGGGGCCGGAGGCGCAACAACTGGCGACCTGGCTGGGGTGGCGCCTTCACGGCGTGCGCGGCGGCGTGGCGGCGGGGCTGCTGTTCGTGCTGCCTGGCCTGGCGGTCATGCTGAGCCTGTCGGCGCTCTACGTCGTCCATGCCCGCGAGCCCTGGGCCGGGCCGGGTC
>NZ_PEGG01000389.1 GCF_002737765.1 Caulobacter sp. B11
TAATCATCTTCCGACGGCACGGTCTCGACGATCTTCTTTGTCGAGGCCTTCTTGGCGCGGGGCTTGGTGACCTTCACCGGCTCGCGCGCCTTGCGCTCGGCCAGTTCCTTTTCGATCAGCGGCAGCATGATCTCGGCCTGCGAGCGCTGCGGACCGGTGCCTTGCTCGAGGCGCAGGGCGTTGTCGCGAAGATTGGTCAGGGCCTGCAGGTCGAGTTGCGGAATGAGGTCGATCATGGGCATGGGACGGCTCCTGGGAAAACAGCAAGGCGCGCGGCGCCGGCAGGCGGCCGCACGCGGAAAATCAGGTCGGCTTGAATCAGGTGGCGGGCGTCAGGGCCGCGGCCGCGCGCGGCGCGAAAAAACCGCGCTCGCCTTCGACGGTGACCTGGGCCGGACGGCCGGCTTCATGCGAGGCGCGCGCCAGGCGACGGGCCGAGGCGCTGACCTCGTCCTTGTTGCGCGAAATATGGGTGAACTCGCCATCGTGCGAGACCGCCCAGCCGTCAGCATGACGCGCCACGACGAAGATCTCGCGAACCTTTTGGGAGGTTTTGTCGGCGGTCATCGGTGGGCCTTCCTTGTCGTCGCGAGCAAGAAAGACCGTCCGCCGACGTCTTGTAGCACTTTGCGGCCATTTTCGGTGAAAAATCAGTCGATGGGGCCCGCGGGACGGTGCGATCTATTGTCCGCGCGGCGGGGCGACCGAGAATTCCAGGTCGAAAAGGGTCGGCGCCGAGCTGGTCCGGGCGCGCTCGAGGGTGAGCAGCCGCGCCTTGGTCTCCAGCCCGCCGTCAGCTGAAAATCCCCCCGGCTTGCCGTTGGCGCCCAGCACCCGGTGGCAGGGCACGAGGATCGGCCAGGGATTGTCGCCGAGCGCCCGGCCGATGGCCCGCGCGGCCCCTGGCTCGCCCATGGCCTGGGCGATCTGGCCATAGGTCGAGGTCTCGCCCGGACGGATGGCGCGGGCGATCTCATAGACCCGCTGATTGAAGGGGCCACGGTCGCCAGGTCCAGGGCGACATCCATCAGGTCGTCGCGCCCGCCCTCCAGCAGGTCGAGCACGCGCGTCTGCACCGCCAGCACGGCGGCGGGCGGCGGCGCCTCCACCGCGTCGGGAAACCGTCGGCGCAGCCGGGCCCAGGCCGCGCCCGGGGCAGCCTCGGGCAATTGCGCGCCGATCAGGCCGTTCTGCCCCCAGGCCAGGCCACAGAGGCCGATGGGGCTGTCAAAAAGCGCGAAACCCTGTCCCATGACGGTGATCCTAGCCATTCCTGTTGCGGCTTTCGATGGGACCTCTAGGCTTTTTCCGAATCTTGCGATCCGTTTCCGGAGACCGCCCTTGCGCCGCGCCCTGCCTTTCGCCGCCCTTCTCGCCCTCGCCAGCCTCGGGAGCGCCCAGGCCGGCGACATCCTGATCCATGGCGGCCCGATCCATACCGGGGTCGAGGCCGCGCCCACCGCCGAGGCGGTGCTGATCCGCGACCAGAGGATCGTCTTCGTCGGCGGCCTGGATGCGGCCAGGGCAAGGCCGCTTCGGGCGCCCGCGACATCGACCTGAAGGGCGCCGCGGCCTATCCGGGCTTTGTCGACGCCACGCCCACCTGACCGGCATCGGTCTGCGCGAACTGACCCTCAATCTCGACCAGGTCGGATCCCTGGCCGAGCTGGTGGCGGCGGTGAAGGCCTATGCCGTCGCCCATCCGGACGGGCCGATCTATGGGCGGGGCTGGATCGAGACCCACTGGCCCGAGAAGCGCTTCCCCAATCGCCTCGACCTCGACGCCGCCGCCCCGGGCCGGGTGGTCGTCCTGCAGCGCTCGGACGGCCACGCCTTGGTCGCCAGCACCGCCGCCCTGGCCCAGGCCGGGGTCACGGCCACGACGCCCGACCCGGCCGGCGGCCAGATCCTCAAGGGCCCCGACGGCGCCCCCAACGGCCTGCTGATCGATCATGCCGAGGCCCTGGTGGCCGGGGTGATCCCGCCGCCGTCGGAGGCCCTCAGGCGCGAGGCCCTGGAAAAGGCCGGCCCCTCTATGCCTCGCGCGGCTGGACGGGCCTGGGCAATATGAGCGTCGAGGCCGGCGACCTGACCCTGATGACGGCCCTGGCGGGGGCAGAAGAAGTTCCAGATCCGCGTCGACAACTACATGGACCCCAGCGGCGCCGCCGAGGTGCTGGCCAAGGGGCCGTTTGAGGACGCCACCGGCCTGATCCGCACGCGCGGAGTGAAGCTCTATATGGACGGCGCCCTGGGCTCGCGCGGCGCGGCGCTGCTTGAGCCCTATAGCGACGCGGAGGGGACGGGCCTGCAGCTGACCCCGCGCGACAAGGGCTTGGCCCTGATGAAGGCCGCCAAGGCGGTCCACGCCCAGGTGGCCATGCACGCCATCGGCGACCGCGGCAACCGCATGACCCTGGACTGGTTCGGCGAGACCCTGGCCGGCGACGGCCAGGCCCGCTGGCGGATCGAGCACGCCCAGATCGTCGCCGACTCCGACCTGCCGCGCTTTTCGGCCATGGGGGTGATCGCCTCGATGCAGCCCCAGCCACGCGATCGGCGACCTCTATTTCGCCCCGGCCCGCCTGGGCCAGGCCCGTCTGCACGAGGGTTATCGCTGGAACGACATGCTCAAGAGCGGCGCGGTGCTGGCCGCCGGCTCGGACGCCCCGGTCGAGGTCGGCGATCCGCGCATCGAGTTCTATGCCGCCGTCCATCGCCACAGCCTGGACGGCTTCGCCAACGCAGACTGGCATCTGGAGGAGGCGGTCAGCCGGGCCCAGGCCCTGCGCATGCTGACCTGGGCCCCGGCC
>NZ_PEGG01000390.1 GCF_002737765.1 Caulobacter sp. B11
TCATCATCGCGCGTCGCTGATGTACGCCTTCGCCTGTCTGGTGCTGGCCGAGTTCGCGCGCCTCAGCGCATGGCCGCCGAGCGTCAACCTCGCCGCCGTCGCCCTGCCGGTGGTCTTTTTCGCCGCCGCTGTCGCGACCTACGCCGTGCACGGGATCCTGCGCGACACCGACAATCAGCTGCGCCGCCCCCATCGCCTCGGTTCCGGCCGGGTCCATGGCCGGGTCATCAGCCTGTTCATCCACGCCCTGATCCTCGGGGAGACCGGCGGCTTCCTGGTGCTGCTGACAGGTTCAGCGGACAAATTGCTGGGGTGACCGCCGCGTCGCCGCCAAGGAGATCCTGATGGAATATCTTGTCGGGGCCCTGCTGGCCTTGGGCGTGGGCGTGTTCGCCACGGCCGTCGGGTTTGATCGCGACAGGGCGTTCTATCCGGTCGTTCTGGCGGTGATCGCCAGCTATTACGCGCTGTTCGCGATCATGGGCGGCGCGCTCGACGTCCTGGCCGTGGAGGCGATGATCCTGGGCGGCTTCCTGGCCGCGTCCGTCGCGGGCTTCCGGTCCAGCCTATGGCTGGTGGTGGCGGCCCTGCTGGGACATGGCGTCCTGGATTTCGTCCACCCCCACCTGATCCCCAATCCCGGCGCGCCAGTCTGGTGGCCGATGTTCTGCCTGACCTTCGACGTGGCGGCGGCCGCCTATCTGGCGGCGCGGCTGCTCAGGATCCGCAGCGCGGCGGGCCGGTCATGAGGAGCGCGGCGGCGACCTCCGGCGCGCGCGGCCCGCGCCTTCCCCGCGGCCATAGCCTGGCCCGCCTCGGCGCGACGGTGCTGATGATCGCCACCCTGGGCGCGAACGCCGCGGCCGCCGCGCCCAGGGACCTCCGCACAACGCGAATCGACGGGCGCACAGTGGCCTATCGAGTCCTGGGCCACGGCGCGCCCGTTCTGGTCCTGCTCTCGGGGCTGGGCGACGGGATGGACTCGTTCAAGGCCGTCGCGCCCGATCTATCCCAGAACGCGACGGTCATTCTGTATGACCGCGCGGGCTATGGCGACAGTGAGGGGCCAACCGCGCCCCGCGACGCGCGGGCGGTGGACGACGAGCTGGTCGCGGTGCTTGAGGCCTCCGGCGTAAGGGGTCCCTATGTCATCGCGGGCCATTCGTTGGGCGGGCTGTACGCCGAATATTTCGCGGCCCGGCATCCGGACGCGGTGGCGGGCCTGATCCTCGAAGAGTCGAGACCCGCCGATTTTACCCGGCGCTGCGAGGTGGCCAAGCTCGGCGGCTGCGTGGTCACGCCGGCGATGGCGCGCTTCCTGCCCAAGGGCGCCCGGGCCGAGGTCGCGGGCCTGCCCGACACCCTGGCGCAGGTGGCAGCGATCACCGGACCGACCGCCAAGCCGGTTCTCATCCTCTCGCGCGCGGTTGGTTCACGCGTCACCCCGTTCGAGGCGGTCTGGGCGAAGGCGCAGGACGATCTGGCCGCGCGCTACCCCGGATCGCGACACCTGACGGCGCCCGCCGGCGGGCACTACATCCATCGCGATCAGGACGCCTGGTTCATCGACCGCGTGCGGGACTTTCTGCTCAAGACCCGTTGAAACCCCAAGCCCGCCCGCGCGCCGCCCTCTTCATCCCCCGTTCCCTTTCCGAGCGAACGGGATTATAGGTCCACGCTGAACATCCCGCCCGGCCGCAAGGTCGGGCGCCGTCATTTCTGGAGCACCCCATGTCCGACATCCTGATGCCCAAGGCGACGGCCGTCTGGCTCGTGGAAAACACCTCACTGACCTTCGAGCAGATCGCCGATTTCTGCGGCCTGCACCCGCTGGAAGTGTGCGGCATCGCCGACGGCGAAGTGGCCCGCGACATCCGCGGCGCCGATCCGATCGGCAATGGCCAGTTGACCCGCGAAGAGCTCGACAAGGCCCAGGCCAACGACGCCTACCGCATGAAGGCCCAGGTCAGCCGTCACGCCGAGCTGCTGAAGCCGCAGAAGAAGGCCCCGCGCTACACCCCGGTGTCGCGCCGCCAGGACCGCCCGGACGCCATCGCCTGGTTCCTGCGTCACCACCCCGAGGTCACCGACGCCCAGATCTCCAAGCTGCTGGGCACCACCAAGTCGACGATCGACCAGGTGCGGACCCGGGCCCACTGGAACGCCGCCAACATCAAGCCGATCGATCCGGTCACCCTGGGCCTGATCGGCCAGCTGGAGCTGGACGCCCTGGTCAAGAAGGCCGCCGAGAAGAAGGCCAAGGACGACCTCAAGAAGGGCATCCTGCCGGAAGACCCGACCCTGCGCCCCGCCTCGGAAACCGGTGCCGCCATCGACGACCGCGACGCCGAGGAGGCCGAGATCCGCGCCTCGCGCATCGAGCCCAAGGCCGAGGACGTTTTCGGCAAGTCGACCTACGTGGAAGACGACGAGGACGACGAGGACTGATCCTCGCGCCCAGCGACCAAGCAAAAGGCCCACCCCGTCGCCGGGATGGGCCTTTCGTCTATTCAGGCGCTGAGGTCGTGGGGCCTAATGCAATCGCGCCCTCAGGCCTTCGATCTCTTCCTTCAGCCTGAGCTTTTGTCGCTTGAGCTCTCGAAGCCGGGTGGCGTCGCTGACGGGGCGTTTGGTCTCCTCCTGGATCGTGCGATCGAGGTTCTCGTGACGGGACCCCAGTTCGCGGATACGGGATTCGATGGCCATGGCGCTCGGCTCCTTGCTTGTTGGAGATCAGAGTGAACACCCGCTGCGCGACGCTGTCAGATCACATATGATTGCACGCGGCGACGCTTGACGTGGCCGATCTTAATCCCGTTGCGGACGAATTTTAATCATGACCGACCCCCAGACCCCGCCCGAAAAGCCCCGACTGATCGTGGGAATCTCGGGCGCGTCGGGGGCGGCCTATGGCCTGCGGACCCTGGACGCCTGTCGCGAGCTGGGGGTCGAGAGCCACCTGGTGGCCTCCAAGTCGGCCTTCCTGACCCTGCAGCAGGAGACCGGACTGACGGCCTCCGAGCTCAATGAGCGGCCGAGGTGGTGCACCGGATCGGCGATGTCGGGGCCTCGATCGCCTCGGGCTCGTACCGGACCCTGGGCATGATCATCGCCCCCTGCTCGGTGCGGACCATGAGCGAGATCGCCACCGGCGTGACCTCATCCCTGCTGACCCGCGCCGCCGACGTGGCCCTGAAGGAGCGTCGCACCCTGGGCTGATGGTGCGCGAGACGCCGCTGCACCTGGGCCACCTGCGCACCCTGACCCGGCTGGCCGAGATGGGCGCGGTGATCGCCCCGCCCCTGCCGGCCTTCTATACCAAGCCCAAGTCCAATCGCCGAGATGGTCGATCAGTCGGTGGGCCGCTGCCTGGACCTGTTTGGCCTGTCCTGCGACCGGTCAAGCGGTGGGGCGAAGACGTGCCGGCGATCGGCGAGACGGCGTGAGGGATCAGGCGATGCGATTTTGGGACTGGGCCTGGAGGTCTATGCGCGCCCCGCCGTGGGGCCGCCTGCCTGTCGCTGCAGGACGGGCACGGGCAGAAACCGCCCTATCTGCTGTGGGCCGCCTGGGGCGCGGCGGAGGGCCGCCACGGCCGACAGCAAGTCGGCCTATGCCCTGGTCCGCCGCTGGGACGCCGAGATCGGCGCGCCCCTGCGCGGGTGCGCCCGCACGCTCAAACAGACACATGGCCGGAATCGCCGAGGCGCCGCGCGAGGCCTTCCGCGACTCGGTCCAAGGCCGTTGAGCTGGGCGGGCGAGCGGGTGCTGATGGAAAGCCTGGAAGCGGTGACGGCGAACCGGGCCCGCCGCGCGACCTTCTGGAGGGCCTGCGCGAGGCCGCCCAGGCCACCGGCGACCCGCCGCGCGACGCCGCCCTGCAACAACTCGCCGACGCCCTGTCGTGAACGCCTTTACGGGCTGGCAGGCTTTGCTATCTATCACGGGATACGGGCCGGCCCTGGGGGAGCGTCCATGAACGATGACGATCCTTCGGAAGACACCGACATCGCCCTTGAACGGCGACTGGCGACCCTGCGCGAGGAACACCAGGACCTCGACGCCGCCGTCGCGGCCCTGGAGGCCCGCCCGATGCCCGACATGCTGCAGGTGGCCCGCCTCAAGCGCCGCAAGCTGGCTCTCAAGGACGAGATCGTCCGGCTGGAAGACCAGCTGATGCCCGACATCATCGCCTGATCCCGGTTCGGAGCCGATCCCATGCGCGCCATCGTCTCGGGATCGGTTCTGGCCCTGGCCATGCTACTGGCCGCCGGCCGGTCGCCGCCGCCTGCCCCGCGCCTGACAAGACGGCGATCGAACAGACCATCCGCTCGATCTACGCCGCCCTGGCGACCGATGACGCGGCGGCCTTCGCCCGGCTGACCGCCCCCGACTTCTACGCCTATGAGGGCCAGCGGATGACGGGGCCCGAGCTGGCGGCGGCGATCGCCAAGACCCACGCAGCCGGACGGGTGCTGGCCTGGACCCTGGGCCCCATGGACATCCACGCCGACTGCCAGACCGCCTGGGCGGCCTGGGAAAACCACGGCCAGGTCGGCGACGCCACGGCGATGCGCCCCATGACCTGGTTCGAATCCGCCACCCTGCGCCGCGACGGAGACCACTGGCTGATGACCTTCCTGCACGCGACCCGGGTGGATCCGGGAAGTAGGGGGAAGCCGCCTCGGCGCTCACCCTTGCGTTCGTCATTCCCGCCCTTGTGGCGGGAACCCCGGGTTCAGCCGACCCCTGAAACGCCAGCGAAGGGCGCGCGCCCTTCGCCCCTCCCGCCCTCGAGG
>NZ_PEGG01000391.1 GCF_002737765.1 Caulobacter sp. B11
ACCGTCCATTCCGGGGTCTGGGCCGGGCGCAGGCCGGTCAGCTGGGCCGCCGCCGCGCCGCCCTCGACCGTGGCGTCGGTATAGGCCAGGGCCGCCCGCCAGCCGATGGCCTGGCCCGCCGGGCCGCCCAGACGTCCGGCCGCCTCGCCCTCGAACCCCCAGGCGTCGATGCGGCCGGTGTTGCGGCGCTGGCGCAGGGCGCCGCCGGACGGGACGAAGCCCGCCGACGGGAAGATCCCGGGGCCGATGCCGATCGTCACATTGGTGATCGGGTCGCGCAGCTGATTGTAGAACAGGGCCGCCGACCAGCGCACCGGCCCGTCGCCGCCCAGGCCGGCCTCCAACCCCTGCAGGGTCTCGGGCTTGAGCGCCGGATTGGCCTCGGTGATGTCATTGCCCACCCGGAACGGACGGTGCAGCTCGTTCAGGGTCGGAGGCCGGAAGCCGGCATAGGCCGCGGCGCGCAGATGGACCGCCGGACTCAGCGCGCGGCGCAGGCCCACCCGGCCGGTCGGGGTGGTGTCGGCGCGGTCGGGCGAGACCTGGTCGAGGGTCAGGGCTCCGGTGGCGATGTCGCGCTCGCGGCGCACCGCGTCATAGGCCCTAGAGCGATCGACCCGCACGCCGCCGGTCAGCAGCCAGGGGCCCTGGTCCCAGACCGCCTCGGCATAGGTCCCGGCCACCAGGGTCTTGCCCCCGGCCTCGCGGTCACGGGTAAAGGCCCCGGCCAGATAGCGGAAGCGTTCGTGCTCGGTCCCATCGGCCAGGCGCAGGTCGGCGCCGAGCTCCCAGGCCAGGGCGTCGCGCCGGCCCTGCAGGGCGGCATTGGCGCCGTAGCCGACGGCGGGGGTGTCGTACTGATCGTTGGCCGGGGTGGTCGAGACCCGTCCCACCGCGACCGCCACCGAACTGTTCTCCAGGTCGCTGCGCCGCGCCCAGGCCTGCAGCCGCCAGCCGCCAACCCCTTCGGTCGCTGGCCGGGCCAGGGTCAGGCTCATCGCCAGACCCGTCGCATTGGAGCGGGCGCCCCGCAGTCCCGCCTGCTGGTGAACCTGGAAAGCCGAGACCCGCGCCGCCGTCTCCACCGCCCCCAGGGTGCGCTGCAGGCGCACGGCCAGGGAGGCGTCATCGAGGCTGAGCCGGGTGTCGGCCGCGCCCTGCTGCGAACCGCGCACCGCCAGATAGCCGTCGGTCCGCGAAGCCGCCGCCGTGACCAGCAGGCCCGGGGCTCCGGCCACCGCCACGCCGCGATAACTGCCGCGCGCCCCGGCCGACAGCTCGGCCACGGCCAAGCCATCGACGGCGGCGTGTTCCTGCAAGGCCACCACTCCGGTCAGGGCGCCCGCGCCATAGGGACCCGAGCCCGCGCCCCGCACAATCATGGCGCCCTCCAGCCCCTCGGACGGCAGGGCGCTCCAGATCACCCAGCCGCCGAACGGATCGTTCTGCGGCTCGCCCTCCAGGGTCACCAGGGCCCGGCCCGCGCCCGACGGCGCGATCGACCTCAGGGACAGGCCCTGGGTGGTGGGATTGGCCGCGTCGCTGGCCGTGCGGCGAAACAGCGACACCCCCGGCGCGCGCTTCAGCGCCTCGTCCAGCCGCGGCTCGCCGGCCAGGGCCTCGGGGCCGATGCGCACGACGCTGAACGCCGCCTGGCCGCCCAGAGGCGCCAGGCGCGGCGGGTGGACAATGACGATCTCGACATCGGGAACGGGCGGCGGCGGCGGGAGAGGCATGAGGTCTCGGAACGGAACGGATGGCGCGCGGCCGGAGCCCTACCGCTTACAGCAGTTCATCGCGCCAGGCTAAGCCGCTCGCGTGCTTCAGGCTGACCTAAAGGCAGGCCCCAAACGGCCTTTGACGCGGGGCGACAGTCGTTTAGGGCTGCTCGGTAAAAAAGAACTGGAGGCCCGCCGTGACCGAGACCTTTGCCGAGATCCGCGAGGCGGTGCGCAAGCTGTGCGCGGGCTTCCCGGGGGCATACTGGCGGGCCAAGGATCGCGACCGCGCCTATCCGCACGAGTTCGTCGCCACCCTCACCGAGGCCGGCTTCCTGTCGGTGCTGATCCCGGAAGCCTTCGGCGGTTCGGGCCTGGGCCTGGGCGCGGCCACGGCGGTGCTCGAGGAGATCCATCGCAGCGGCTGCAACGGCGGCGCCTGCCACGCCCAGATGTACACCATGGGCACCCTGCTCAAGCATGGCAGCCCGGCCCAGAAGGCCGACTATCTGCCCAAGATCGCCGCCGGCGACCTGCGCCTGCAGGCCTTCGGGGTGACCGAGCCGGGGGCCGGCACCGACACCACCCGCATCACCACCTTCGCCCGCCGCGACGGCGACCACTATGTGGTGCGCGGCCAGAAGATCTGGATCAGCCGGGCCGAGCATTCCGACCTGATGGTCCTGCTCTGCCGCACCACGCCGCGCGACGCGACGGCCAAGCCGAGCGATGGGATGAGCGTGCTGCTGGTCGATCTGCGCGAGTCGGTGGGCAAGGGCCTGACCATCCGTCCAGTCCGCACCATGCTCAACCACGCCACCACCGAGCTGTTCTTCGATGATCTGCGGGTGCCGGTGGCCAACCTGATCGGGACGAGGGCGCGGGCTTTCGCTACATCCTCGACGGCATGAACGCCGAGCGCATCCTGATCGCCGCCGAATGTATCGGCGACGCCAAGTTCTTCATCGACCGGGCCAGCGCCTATGCCCGCGAGCGCGAGGTGTTCGGTCGCGCGATCGGCGTCAACCAGGGCGTCCAGTTCCCGATCGCCCGCGCCCAGGTGCAGATGAGCGCCGCCGAACTGATGGTCGAGCGCGCCGCCGCCCTGTTCGACGCCGGCCAGCCCTGCGGCACCGAAGCCAACATGGCCAAGATGCTGGCCTCGGAAGCCTCGTGGTTCGCGGCCGACACCTGCCTGCAGGTGCATGGCGGCTTCGGCTTCGCCGAGGACTACGACATCGAGCGCAAGTTCCGCGAGACGCGGCTCTATCAGGTGGCCCCGATCTCGACCAACCTGATCCTCAGCCACGTCGCCACCCACGTGCTGGGCCTGCCCAAGAGCTTCTAGCCGTCACGCCCACAGACCGATCGGACCCTTTGATGCCGCCCCACGCCGCCGCCCCGGACGCCGCCCCCTGTCCAGCTGGATCGGGCGCACCGAGACGCGGTCCGACCGGCTGGACGCGGCGCGGTCGAGCGCCCTGCGCGCGGCCCTGGGCCAGGCGCCGGTCGCGGCGGGAGATCCCCTGCCGCTTCTGCACCATTGGCTGGCCTTCTGGGATGTGCGCCCGCCGGGCGAACTGGGCGAGGACGGCCATCCGGCCCGGGCGGGTTCATGCCGCCCATCGCCCTGCCCGGCGCATGTGGGCCGGGGGCCGGTTGAGCTTCCACCGCACCCCACGGCTGGGGGAAACCCTGACCCGCGTCACCGCCCTGCGGAAGATCGCCGAAAAGACCGGCCGCTCGGGCCCGCTGGTCTTCGTGACCCTGGAGCACGCCTACCAGTCGGACGCGGGCTGGTGCTGGTCGAGGAACAGGACATCGTCTATCGCGACCAG
>NZ_PEGG01000392.1 GCF_002737765.1 Caulobacter sp. B11
CACCGCGAAGGTCGCGATCAGGTCATAGGCCTTCACCGGTTGGCCGGCGGTCAGCAGCAGTTCCAATACCCGGCGACGGGGCGCGGTCAGGCGCTGCTCGGCCGCCGCGCAGCGGGCCTCGGCCGCGACCAGTTCAGCCGCCAGGGCGTCGCCGGCGACGCCGTGGCTGTGATGGTCGTGATCGCAGACGGCGTGATGGGGCATGGCCAACAGGTAGAGGGGGTGACGGCTTCACGCAACCATTGGCGGATCAGAGCAGGGGCTGGGCCACCACAACCGCCTCGGCCTCGCAGCGGGTCTTGTCCGGGGCCGGTCCCGTCGTGCGGGCGGCGGCCAACTCGGCGCGCACGGCCTCGACGTCGGACCGGAACGTCGGCGCGCCATGCAGGGCTGCAACCAGGCTGGCCGCGTTCATCTGGCCGGCCATGACCGAGCTTTGATTGTGCACGCCGCAGACCAGCCGGCTCTCGCCGAACGCGCGGGCGCGGACCAGGATCGACGAGGCCTGTTCCGGTGAAGCCTCGGCGAGGATCAGGCCCACGGTCCAGCCCAGGTGGCGTGGCCGGACGGATAGTCGGGACTGGCCGCGAGGGCGGCTGAGGCCTCGACGCAGATCGGGCCGTTGTCCACCAGATAGGGACGCTTGCGTTTGTAGAGGTCCTTGGGACCATTGACCGCGGCGCCGACGTCGTAGCGCAGCTTCATCAGCAGGCCGATCAGCCTCGGCGTGGTCTGGGGAGTCGGCGTCACGCCCAGGGCGCAGCTGTAGTCGGTCAGGATCGCCTTCTCGTCCACGTCGTTGACGGCCAGGGTCCAGCGCGGTGTGTCTTTCAGCTTCCGGGTGGCCAGGAAGACCGCGCGGTCCGCTTCGGCGACGGCGGAGCCCTCCGCTGGGGCGGGCGGGATGATCCTGGCCGTGTCGAGCGCGCCCGGCGCGAGGTAACCGCCGTGCTCAGGCAGGCCGGAAACCATGGCGGGGCTGGACGTCGGGACGGGGGTGGTCTGACGCGCCAGGGCGACGCCGGCGCCGCCGATCAGGAGCGCCGCGCCGGCGACGAGAGCGAGACGAACGCGCATGAAAAAGGTCCCCCGAACCGCTGTTCGAGGGACCCTGCATTTTCAGTGTGACTCTATCAAGACTACTTGCCGAACAGCTTGTTCCAGCGCGGCTTCTCGCGGCCCTTCCAGGCTTCGCGGTGATAGGCGTCCGAGGCGATCAGCGGCACCACGGTGGTGGCCTCGGCGAACACCATCTGCTCGTGGGTGGTGTTGACCTTGCCCCACGAGGCGGCCTCTTTCAGCGTCGAGCTGCTGCAGGCGCCGTCGCGCACGTCGGCGACGGTGATCTGGATGGCGTACTTGTGCATCTCGGCCTCGACGCCGAGGATCTCGGCGCAGACCACGGTGTCCTGAGCGAAGTTCTTGGGCACGCCGCCGCCGACCATGAACAGGCCCGTCGTGCCGGCCGCGATCTTGATGTCGGTCAGTTCGCGGAAGTCCGCCACCGCGTCGATCATCAGATAGGGCTGCTTGGCGGCGATGCGTTCCTTCTGGTGCTTGACCAGGCCAAAGCCGGCCGAGCTGTCGACGAAGGCCGGGCAGAAGATCGGCACGCCTTCTTCATAGGCGGTCTGGATCAGCGAGCCGGGCTTCTTGGCGTTGCCCTCGCTCAGCCACTTGCCCATTTCCCAGATGAACTCGCGCGAGGAATAGGCGCGCGGCTCGAGGCGATTGCAGATCTCCAGGATCGTGTGATCGCAGTTCTGGAGCTCTTCCTCGTCGATATAGGTGTCGTAGATGCGGTCGATATAGTTGTCGCGCAGCACGTTGTCGTCGACCGGGCCGGCGGCCTGATAGTGCTTGAAGCCCAGGGCCTCGAAGAAATCCATGTCGACGATCGAGGCGCCGGTGGCGACCACGGCGTCGATCATGCCGTTGCGCACCATGTCGCGATAGACGTGCATGCAGCCGCCGGCCGAGGTCGAGCCGGCCAGGATCAGCCACGGCGAGCAGGACTTGTCTTCCAGGGCCATGTTGAAGATGTCGGCGGCGCGGGCGGTGTCGCGGCTGCTGAACGACATCTTACGCATGGCGTCGATGATCGGGCGGGCGTCGAAGGACGTGATGTCGACGTGCTCGACCACGTTCTGGAGGAGCTCGGCCTTGGAGTTCGGAACGGGAGCGTTCATCGCTTCGGTTTCCCTGACTTTGGACGCCCGTCGTTGACAGCAAGCTCTTCACCGGGACGGAGCAACCGGCGGGAGCGGAAAGACGAACCGCGCTCGACGTCCTTGAACGTCGAGCGCGGCGCGCGGTTTAACTCAGAAATGATCTAGTGGCGAACGGTGTCGAACTAGCGACGACGCTTGCGCTTGCCCGCCGCGCCCTTGGGACGCGAGAAGCGGACGACCTTGCGCTCTTCCGACTCCGGCTTGTGGGTCGGGATCGAGCGCTTGGCCAGGCCGTACATCGAGGCCATCGGCGCGTCCTGGACCTCGACGGTCTCGTTCTCGCCAAAGCCGTTGAAGCGCGTCGACATCGCCACGCCATAGGCGCCCAGCATGCCGATCTCGATATAGTCGCCCTCGTCGACGCTTTCCGGCAGGTAGAAGGGGCCGGGCATGTGGTCGACGCTGTCGCAGGTGGGGCCGTAGAAGCGGAACGGGCGCAGGCCCTCTTCCACCGATTTTTCGCTATCGGGGCCGTGCTTGCGCAGCAACTTCACCGGGAAGGGCCACTTCATGTGCGCCGCGTCGAACAGCGAGCCGTAGGACCCGTCGTTCAGATAGAGCGCGTCGCCCTTCTTCAGTTCGACCTTGACCAGCAGGGACGAGGCTTCGGCCACCAGGGCCCGGCCCGGTTCGCACCACAGCTGGGTCGACTCGTGGACCATCATCTCGGCGAAGCCGCGGTCGATGGCGGCCACGTATTCGGACATGTCCGGCGGCACCATGCCGGGATAGATCGACGGGAAACCGCCGCCGACATCGACGACGTCGGCCAGCACGCCGGCCCGCACGAGGGCGCGCGAGGCCTGGGCCATCGCCGCCTGATAGGCGGTGGGGCGCATGCATTGGCTGCCGACGTGGAAGCTGACGCCCATCAGGTCCTGGGTGGCGCGGCGAGCCGCCAGCAGCAGGGCCGGGGCCGCGTGCGGCTCGACCCCGAACTTACCCGACAGCGAATAGGCCGCGCCCTCGGCCTGCACGCCCATGCGGACGATCAGGTTGAGGTCCTTGGCCTGGCCGGTGGCGTCCTGGATCTTGGCCAGTTCCTCATGGGTGTCGAACGAGAAGGTCCGCACGCCATGATCGAAATAGGCGGCCGAGATCGCCACCCGGCTCTTGACCGGGTGCATGAAGGCCATGCGCGAGCCGGGAGCGTGCTCGCTGATGAGCTCGATCTCGTTGAGCGATGCGACGTCGAACGATCGCAAGCCGGCCTGGACCAGCTCACGGATCACCCACGGCGAAGGATTGGCCTTCACCGCGTAAAAGACGTCGCCTTTTAAATTCAGCCTGGAACCAGCGCGCCGCTACGGACACCGCGTCCGGTCGCACGAGTGCGACAGGACGTTCCGGTGACCGCTCACGGACCAGGTCCAGGGGTTCATGTACGTGTGCAATTCACGTAGAC
>NZ_PEGG01000393.1 GCF_002737765.1 Caulobacter sp. B11
TGGTCGGCCAGGAAGCGGTAGCCGGCGCCGGAAGGGGTCGTGGGAAGCGGCGGGCGAGTTGCCGCTCGCGAAGCCCTGGACCAGGGCCCGCAGCCGATTGGGGTTGGCGGCGTCGAAATCGGGATGGGCGGTCAGGGCCAACACCCGCCCGAGGGCGCCCTCGTCAGGGTCGCGGGCCTGGGCCGCGAACCACTTGTCGAGCACCAGGGGTTCGTGGCGCCACTGGGCGTGGAAGGCGTCCAGGGCGGTCTGGGCCGGTTCGCCGCCGACCTGGATCAGGGCCGACAGGGCCCCGATGGAGTCGGTCATGTTGGCGGCGGCCTGGAAATGGCCGACGATTCGCTCGATGTTCACGGCGTGCGGATCGGCCGACAGCAGGTCGGCGCAGGCGTTGCGCAGGGCGCGTCGCCCGGCGTCGCGGGCGTCGGGCGAATAGGGTTCGGCGCTCTGCATCTCGCCATGGGTGCGCCGCAGCAGGTCGCCCAGGTGCACGGCGATACGGGTCTTCAGCAGATTACGCGCGGCGTGCAGGGCGGCGGGATCGACCACGGCCAGGGCCAGGGCCAGGTCGCCCTCGCTGGGCAGGGCGGTCAGCAGGGCCTTGAAGGCGGGGTCGGCGGCCTCGTCCATCAGGGCCCGGCCCAGGGCGTCGGCGTAGCGCTCCTCGCCCAGTTCGTCAGGCGTCCCGCCGGCCCGCGCCAGGATCAGGGCCCGGGCCAGGCCCTGGCCGGCTTCCCAGCGATTGAACAGGTCCGGATCGCTCGCCAGGCGCACATAGGCGTCATGTGGCGGCTCGTCGATGGTCAGCACCACGGGAGCCGAGAACCCGCGCAGGGCCGAGAGGATCGGCCGCTCGGCGCCGCAGGACAGGGTGACGCTCTGTTCGGCCTGGTCCAGGATGATCAGGGTTTCCTCGCCCAAGGGCTGACCCTTGGCCGACAGCATCCCCAGGCGCACCGGGATCGGCAGCGGGCGCTTCTTGGCCTGGCCGCGGGTCGGCCGGGTGACCTGGCGCAGGGTCAGGGTGATCTCGCCGGCCTTGGCGTCGTGACGGCTGCCCAGACTGACCGCCGGGGTGCCCGCCTGCTTGTACCAATGGAAGAAGTCGCTGAGGTCGCGCCCCGAGGCGTCGGCGAAACAGGCGATGAAGGCCTCGACCGTCGTGGCGTCGCCGTCATGGCGCTTGAAATAGAGGTCCAGGCCGGCCCGGAACATCTCGGCGCCGAGCAGGGATTTCAGCATGCGGATGATCTCCGCGCCCTTTTCATAGATGGTCGCGGTGTAGAAGTTGTCGATCTTCACATAGTTGCCCGGCCGCACCGGGTGGGCCAGGGGGCCGGCGTCCTCGGCGAACTGCCGGGCGCGCAGGGCCTTGACGTCCTTGATCCGCTGGACCGCCTCGCCGCGCATGTCGGCGCTGAAGCTCTGGTCGCGGAACACCGTCAGGCCCTCCTTCAGGCACAGCTGGAACCAGTCGCGGCAGGTGATGCGGTTGCCGGTCCAGTTGTGGAAATATTCGTGGGCCACGACGCTTTCGATGCGCTCATAGTCCATGTCGGTGGCGGTTTCGGGGGCGGCCAGCAACAGCGAGCTGTTGAAGATGTTCAGCCCCTTGTTCTCCATGGCCCCGAAGTTGAAGTCGCGCACCGCGACGATCATGAACAGGTCAAGATCGTATTCGCGGCCAAAGGCCTCCTCGTCCCATTTCATCGATCGCTTCAGGGCGTCCAGCGCATAGGCGGCGCGCGGGGCCTGACCGGGATCGACGAACACCCGCAGGGCCACGTCGCGGCCGCTCATCGTGGTGAAGCTGTCCTCCAGCACGTCCAGCTCGCCGGCCACCAGGGCGAACAGATAGGCCGGCTTGGGGAAGGGATCGTTCCAGACCGCGTAGTGACGGCCTGACGGCAGGGCGCCGCTCTCGACCAGATTGCCGTTGCTCAGCAGGTGATGGAAGGCCGCGTCGGCCTCGAGTCGGACCGTGTAGCGGCTGAGCACGTCGGGACGGTCGGGGAAGAAGGTGATCGTGCGGAAGCCCTCGGCCTCGCACTGGGTGCAAAAGCGCCCGCCCGACATGTACAGGCCCATCAGGGCCTTGTTGACCGAGGGATCGATCTCGACCTCGGTGGTCAGCTCGAAATTGTCGGGCAGGTCGGGGATGGTCAGGTGCTGGTCGTCCAGCGCGTACTGGTTGGCCCCCAGGCTTTGGCCGTCCACCGCCACCGACAGCAGCTTCAGATGCTCGCCGTTGAGCACCAGGGGCTCGCCGGCCGTGCCGACCCGCGTCACCTGCAGGGTCGCCCTCACCCGCGTCGCGCTGGGGTCCAGCTGGAACGCCAGGGCGGTCGTGTCGATCCGGAAGGGGAACGGGCGATAGTCGGAAAGGCGGATGGGCTGGTCAATGTCGGTGCGCATCCGGGCAATGTAGTGATCCGGAGGCGGCGGGGCGAGGGGAAGGCGGCTTGACCACGACCAGAAAACGGCCGCGTCTAGACGAAAGTCTATGGGGGACGTCATGAGCCTGAGCGAAATTCAGTCCGGCCTCGAGGTCGGACGCCGCCGATTTCTGCATCCCGGCCCGCTGCGCTGGCTGCGGGCCGTGGCCTGGATGCTGCTGTTGTTCGTGGTCTTCACCCTCGTCTATGCCGGG
>NZ_PEGG01000394.1 GCF_002737765.1 Caulobacter sp. B11
CATGCATGCGCACGAAGGTCGGGTTGCGGTCGCGAATGACGTGCAGCTCGGCCTTGGGCCGGACCACCAGGCCCCACAGGGTCAGGCCGGACACCAGGGCCAAGGCCAGGGTGTATAGATCGTCCGGGCACGAATGAAGGGATAGCGCGCCTTCTGGCCGCAGGAGCGGGCGGCCACGGCGTGGTCCGTATCGTAGGCGATCAGACCCGTGGGCCGGCCCAGCTTGCCGAGGATGTCGTCGCAGGCGTCGACGCAGAGGCCGCAATTGATGCATTCCAGCTGGCTACCGTTGCGGATGTCGATGCCCATCGGGCACACCACGACGCACTGGTTGCAGTCGATGCAGTCGCCGCGCCCTTCCCAGCTCTCGGTCTTCTTGTGCGGCCCCCGGGGCTCGCCCCGGTCACGCAGATAGGCCACCTGCAGCGAATGCTCGTCGAGCATGGCGCCCTGGATGCGGGGCCAGGGGCACATATAGGTGCAGACCTGCTCGCGCATCCAGCCGGCGAAGATATAGGTGGTGGCCGTCAGGATGGCGCAGGAGATGTAGGCGGTCATCGCCCCCTGCCCGATCCAGAAGGTGCGGATCAGGGTCGGAGCATCGTGGAAATAGAAGATCCAGGCGCCGCCCGTGCCGAAGGCGATGCCCAGCCAGACCGCGTGCTTGCCGACCTTGCGCCACAGCTTGTCGAACGACCACGGCGCGGCGTCCAGGCGCATGCGCGCGTTGCGATCGCCCTCGAAGAAGCGCTCGACCATGATGTAGAGGTCGGTCCACACCGTCTGCGGACAGGTGTAGCCGCACCACAGCCTGCCAAACAGCGCCGTGACCAGGAACAGGGCCAGGGCCGAGGCCACCAGCAGGCCGGTGAAGATATAGACTTCCTGCGGCCACAGCTGGATGTCGAAGAAATAGAACCGCCGGCCGTCGAAATCGACCAGCACCGCCTGATCGGGCAGCGCGCCGGGGCGGGTCCAGCGGATCCAGGGCGTGATGTAATAGACCGCCAGGGTGGCGATCAGCAGGATCCACTTGATCGTCCGCCAGCGGCCATGGACCAGCTTGGGATAGATCGGCTCGCGTGGCTGGTACAGGCCGCCCTTGGCGTCCGACTTGCCGCGCGCCCGGGCGGCGGCGGAAACCGGCGTCCGGGCGTCAGGCTTGGGCTTGGGTTTGGTGTTATCGATGAGGGTGGGCATAGGCCCTATTGACCGCCTGCGTTCGCGTGGATGTAAACCGCCATGGCCTTGATGGTCTCGGGCGACAGACGCCCCTCCCAGGAAGGCATGACCCCGCCCCGGCCATTGACGATCTGGCCGCGGATCGAGACCCGGTCAGACCCGTAGAGCCACTCGGCGTCGGTCAGGTTCGGCGCGCCGAACGCCACATCGCCCTTGCCCTCGACGCCGTGACAGGCGGCGCACTGGTTGGCGAAGTTCGGCGCCGCGCGGGCCACCGCCCCGGCGTCTGCGGGCCGGCCCGACAGCTTGACCACATATTCGGTCAGGTCGCCGATCTCGGCGGCCGGCAACAGTTCGTCGCGACCATAGGCCGGCATGACCGACAGGCGTTGGCCCGGGTGACCGGACCGGATCCCGACGGTGAGCGTGTGCTGGATATCGGCCAGCGAGCCGCCCCACAGCCACACGTCGTCGCGCAGATTGGCGTAGCCCTTGCCGCCGACGCCGCCAGGTCCATGGCAGGTGGCGCAGTTGTCGCCGAACACCGATTGACCGACCTGCAGGGCATAGGCCTGCAGCTTCGGATCGGCTTCGATCTGTTCCAGGCTGGCCGAGCGGAGGCTGACCGCCGCCGCGCCGCGCTTGACGTGCAGCGCGTCAAGCTCGCGTCCTACCTCGGCCCGGTCGGAGTAGCCGAGCAGGCCTTGGTATAGCCGTTCAGGCCCGGCCAGGCGGGCATCACCACCCAATAGCCGATCGCGAACAGGATGCAGGCGTACCAGGTCCACAGCCACCAGCGGGGCAGCGGATTGTCGAGTTCCTTGATGCCGTCCCATTCGTGACCCGTGGTCTCGATGCCGGAGATCTGGTCGGTTTCGCGCTTGTCGGACATCAGAGGTCCTCCCCATGATCCAGCGGCATACGCGCGGCATTATCGAATTCGGCCTTCTTGGAAGGCCACATGGCGTAGGCCACG
>NZ_PEGG01000395.1 GCF_002737765.1 Caulobacter sp. B11
CGGGCCCCGTTAATCATCCGGAAGGTGCGGGCGGTCTTCTCGTCGTCCTTGTAGTAGCCGAGAGGGTTGGGCGATCCCAGGGCGACAAGGCCTCGGACCCCGGAACCAGGCTCGACCGGCTGGTCGTTCTCATCGAACACGCGGCAGCGGTCGCCGATCATGAACTTGGCGGTCTGCACCTCGCCCAACTTGGTCATGATCGAGCTGCCCATTCCGAGGGCTTCGGACGAGGAGAAGGCGTCAGTCAGCATCGCCTCCGGCATGTATTCCAGGAGGCCGCGCTTGACCTCGAGGCTCCACATCACCCCTGAGGAGACAACCGACGTAATGCTAGAGACTCTCCAGCGAGCCGGGTTTGCCTTGAGGGCGTTCAGGAGCGGGCGGGCGAAGCTGTCGCCGACGATGGTCAACGATTGCGGTCGGTGGCGGTCGATGGCCTCCAGCGTCTCGACAGCATCGAAGCTCTCGCCCGTCAGGGTGATCACGCAGCCGCCGGACAGGTGCGCGCCCAGGGCAGTAAGCAGGCCCGTGCCGTGCATAAGCGGCGGAGCGATGAGCACCCGCCCGCCTGGGCCCATCGTGCGGGTGTGCTCGGCCAGCGCCTCCAGCGTCTCCGGCACCGGCCCCATCTTGCGGGCGGCGCTGAGAGTGATCTCGCGCAGGTCGTGGTGGGGCCACATCACCCCCTTGGGCATGCCGGTGGTGCCGCCGGTGTAGATGAAGAACAGGTCGTCGCCGGCGCGTTCGATGTTTAGGGGCGCGCCGTCGCCCTCACCCGCCAGCTTATCGAAGCTTTCGGCGAAGGGTGCGGTCTGTCCGCTTTGCGAGACCTCGACCCAGGTCTTCACCTTGGGCAGGCCGTTGCGGATCTGGGCGACCGCGTCGCGGAACTCCGAGGCGTAGACGACCGTCTGGGCGTCGGCGTTGTCGAAAATGTACCAGACCTCTTCCGGCGTGTAGCGGTAGTTGACGTTGACGTGGGTCAGCCGCGCTTTGAACGCCGCCGACAGGGCGATCACGTATTCCGGCCGGTTGCGCATGTAGATGGCGATCTTATCGCCAGGCGCGGACCCGCGGGCGATGAGCGCGCGGGCGAGGTTATTGGACGCCCGTGTCGCGTCTCCCCAGGAGACCACCCGCTCGCCATGGATGAAGGCCGGCGCATTGGCCGGCAGCACGGTCTCGACGGTGTCGAGTATGTCCCCGAAGTTCCAGCCCACCTTGCCCCCTGATCTCTTTTTGTCGTCGTCTGGCCGGACTAGCTGCTGCGGACGTCGCGGAAGGGAATATTTCGGTCGACTTCCGGCTCCTTGGGAAGGCCCAGAACGCGCTCGCCGATGATGTTGCGCTGGATCTGATCGGTGCCGCCCCCGATCGACGTGAAGTAGGCGTTCAGCGTCAGGAAGTTGGCGTCCTCGGCCCTGGGGAAGTCCGGCCCCTCGAGCAGGCTGCCGGCGCCCAGGATCATGGTCCGTACGCGCGCCTCTTCGTGCAGAATGCGCGACATCGCCAGTTTGCCCAAGCTCATCAGCGCCGACGACGTGCCCTGCTTCAGTTCGGCCTTTGCCCGCGCCGTGTTGAGGGCATTCAACTTCCTTAGGCCGATCACCTTCGCAATCTCCTGGCGGACCAGGGGGTCGCCCAAGGCGCCCGCCTCCCGCGCCAGTGCGATCAGCGGCTCCTCATTCTTGCTCTCTGCCGCGCCACTCCGGGGCCCACGCGCGGCCTCACCCATGACTGACCGCTCGTAGGCGAGCGCCGTTTGCAGCACGCTCCAGCCCTGGCCAAGCTCGCCCAGCAGGTTCGCATCCGGGCAGATGGCGTCGGTGATGAAGACCTCGTTGAACTGGCTCTCGTCAGTGATCTGCCTGAGCGGCCGGACCTCCACGCCGGGCTGCTTCATCGGCAGGAAGAAGAAGCTGATCCCTCGGTGCTTGGGCACGTCCCAGTCGGTCCGGGCGATCAGCATTCCGTAGTCGGCCATCGCGCGCGAAGCTGGTCCAGACCTTCTGACCATTGACGAGGAAGTGATCGCTTTGCCGGTCGGCGCGGGTGCGGATGCCTGCCAAGTCCGAGCCTGGCGCCCGTCGAATAGAGCAGGCACATACCCACTTCGCCGCGCAGCAGCGGCAGCAAAAAGCTTCTCCTTCAACGCTTGCCCTGTCGCGAGTAGGGTGTTGGCCCAAAGGTTGGTGCGGTCCTGGCCGGCGCCCGGCGCCCCGACTGCGGCGAATTCGCTCTCCACAATGCGGGCTTGGGCGTCGCTCAGGCCGCGGCCCATCCATAGGGTAGGCCAGCGCGGAACGGCCCATCGGGCGTCCACAACCTTGGCGAACCAGACCTTGCGCTCGGCCTCGCCCTGAATCTGGCCGGTCCACTGGTTTTCAAGGGAAGCGCGAACCTCCTCACGCAGGGCGTCGTCGGTGACGGGCGCGGCGTCGTCGTCAGCCATGCGTGGCCTCCAGTCGCAGACGTAGCGCTCGCGGTGGAAGGCCGCGGCGCCGAACAATTGGGCGTCGGAACTCGCTCTTCGAAGGTACAGATGAG
>NZ_PEGG01000397.1 GCF_002737765.1 Caulobacter sp. B11
AGAGCGTGGGTGCGGGCGCGGTGACGTCGGGCTTCAGAGCGCTGGCTGGAACCTGGTAGCGACCCAAGGCAGCCGCCAATTCCCTCTTCCATAGGGAGCACTGTCCGCTCCCCACATCAACCTCTCCCCCTTGACCTCCCCCGCGTCACCCGCCGGACGCTGCGGCAAAACAGGGGAAACGCCATGGTCACGCCGTTCAGGGTCGAGTGGAGCCAGCAGGCCGTCGACAAGGTGCTGGGTCAGGTCCGGGCCTATGAGTTTCCGCCCGCGCCGTCCGAAGGCGGCTGGGGCTGCGGGTGCGACGGCGACTTCCTCAAGGCGATCTGCGCCTACTGGACCGACGGTTTCGACGTCGCCAAGGCTGTGGATAACCTCAACCGTTTCCCGCAGTTCACCGCCCGGGTCGAGGATTTCGACCTGCACTTCGTCCATGTGGTTGGCGAGGCCCAGGGCAAACGCCCGCTGCTGATCACCCATGGCTGGCCGGGCAGTCATTTCGAGTTCTGGGACGCCATCGAGCCCCTGGCCTTTCCGTCGCGGTTCGGCGGCGACCCGCGCGATGCCTTCGACCTGGTGATCCCGTCCCTGCCGGGCTTCGGCTTCTCGTCCAAGCCGGCCCGGCCGATCGGCCAGCGCGCCACCGCCCGCCTGTTCAACAGCCTGATGACCGATGTGCTGGGCTATGACCGCTACCGCGCCCAGGGCGGCGACTGGGGCGGGCTGGTCACGTCGTGGCTGGGGGTCGATCACGCCGCCCATGTCGAGGCCATCCACCTGAACATGATCGGCCTGCGCCCGCACGGCCCGCCGCAGAGCCCCGAGGAGATCGCCTGGATCACCGGCTTCGGCGCGGCCCTCGACGCCTATGGCGGCTATTTCCGGCTGCAGGCCAGCAAGCCGCAGTCGATCGCCTGGATGGGGGCCAACAACCCGGTCGGCCAGGCAGCCTGGATCCTGGAGCGCTTCCACGACTGGGCCGACCTGCGCCACAAGCCCTTCGACCAGGTGTTCACCCGCGACCAGCTGCTGACCAACCTGATGCTGTATGTGATGACCGGCAGCTTCACGACCGGGGCCTGGTACTATCGCGGCATGCTGGAGGAAGGCGGGGCGGTGATGGCCGAAGGCCAGCGCTGCGAAGTTCCCACCGCCTTCGCCAACTTCCCCGGCGAGACCATCTACACCGCCCCGCCCCAATCCTGGGTCAAGCGCGCCTACAACCTGACCCGCTGGACCGAGCTGCCGCACGGCGGCCATTTCGGGGCCATGGAGGCTCCGGAGCTGTTCGTGCAGGATCTGCGGGCCTGGGGCCGGGAGGGGTAAGGCCTAGCCTTGCCACGCCTAATATCGACGACCGAAGGAGCACCACCATGACCCTCAAGACCGGCGGCTGCCTGTGCGGCGCCATTCGCTACGAGATCGACGCCGAGTTCATGGGCGTGGCCGTCTGCCATTGCCGTGACTGCCAATACGCCTCGGGCGGCGGGCCCAACTTCATCGCCATGGCCCCGCGCGACAGCGTGCGGTTCGTCGAAGGCGAGCCCAAGCGCTATGACCGCCCCGGCGGCAGCGGCGCCACGGTGGGCAGGGTGTTCTGTCCCGACTGCGGCACGCCCCTGCTGTCGGACATCGGCGCGCCGTTCCTGGCCGTCAAGCTGGCGGCCTGGACGACTCGGCCGACCTGAAACCCGGGGTGCGCATCTGGACCGCCTCGGCGCCGGCATGGCATGTGATCGATCCCGCACGCCGCCTTCCCCGGGAACCCGCCCTTCTGATGACCGCAGCCCGTTACCTTCGCCTCCGACAATGTCGCCGGCGCCATGCCCGAGGTGATCGAGGCCCTGATCGCAGCCAATGCCGGGACCGCCTCGGGCTATGGGACCGACCATGTCAGCGCGGCGGCCGCCGACCGCATCCGCGCCCTGCTGGACGCCGACGCCGCGGTGCGGTTCACCGCCTCGGGCACGGCGGCCAACGCCTTCGCCCTGACCGTTCTGGCCGGCCGCACGAGGCGGTCCTGGCCCATGAGCACGCCCATATCTGCACCGAC
>NZ_PEGG01000398.1 GCF_002737765.1 Caulobacter sp. B11
AGGGTTCATCCGTCACCCGGGCCGGCGACGGCCGGGTGACGGATTTCGCTAGGCCGCCGGCTCGCGCTGCGCTCGTTCGCTCCACAGATCGAGATCGGCTTCGCGACCGATCAGGGCCAGGCCCGAGGCGATGGATTCGAACTCGCCGCCGGTCTCGATCCGCTCGGCCCCGAACCGGCCGAGGAAGATGTCGCGCACCGCCGGAACGAATGACGTGCCGCCGGTCAGGAAGACCCGGTCAATAGCCTCGGGTGGCAAGCCCGACCGTTCCATGGCCTGGTCGACCGCGCGCTCGATGGCCTTCAGTTCGGGGCTTATCCACCCTTCGAAGTCCGTGCGTTTGACGGGCTTTTCGATCCGCACCGACCCGGCCTCGAACAGGAAGACCGCCTCCTCGTCGCGCGACAGGGCCTCCTTCAGCGCCGAGACGGCCCGATAGAGGGAGTAGCCGTGATTGTCGTCGAGGACCTCGATCAGACGCTCGATCTTCTCCGGCTCCATGGCCGTGCGGGCCAGGCTGCGGATGTCGCGCATATCCTTGGACGCCCGCAGCAGGGCCAGCTGATCCCAGCGAGCGAAGGCGGTATAGTAGCGCTGCGGAATGGGCAGCCGGTTGTCGAAGGCCCGGTACAGGCTGCCCTTGCCCAGTTCCGGCGATACGATGTTGTCGATGATCCGGTAGTCGAAGGCGTCGCCGGCGACGCCGACGCCCGATCGGGCCAGGGCCTTGGAGCGCAGGGTCCCGCCGGACTTCTCGAAGCGCACGATGGAAAAGTCGCTGGTGCCGCCGCCGAAGTCGGCGACCAGCACCGTGGCGTCCTGGGTCAGCTGCCGGGCGAAGAAGAACGCTGCCCCGACCGGTTCATAGGCATAGCGGATGTCGGTGAAGCCCAGGCGCGCGAAGGCGGCCTCGTAGCGTGACAGGGCCAGGGCCTCGTCGGGATTGCCGCCCGCGAAGGTCACCGGGCGTCCGACGATGACGCGGGGCGGAAGCCGGCCCATGGCCTCGCCGGCATGATGGCGCAGGCGCAGCAGGAAGGCGGCCAACAGGTCTTCGAACTGATAGCGGCGATTGTGGATCTTGGTTTCGGTGAAGGCGGCGCTGGCCGCGAAGGTCTTGAACGACTGGATGAAGCGCGTGTCGAGCGGGTCCTCGACATAGGCCTCGATCGCCCAGGGCCCGGCCTCGACCGTGCGCTCGGGCGGATGATCGCCGACCGCCGGATGCTGCTGGAAGGCCAGGGCCGAGCGGAAGGCGAAGATGTCGCCGGCGGTGGTCGGAAAGCGCACCAGGGTCGCCGGTCCTTCGCCATGGGTCAGGGACACGACCGTATTGGTCGTTCCAAAATCGATGCCGATCGTCGTCGCGGGCGCGGACGTCATGATGGGGGCCTGATCCTAGGGAGGGCAGGGTTCGTAACGCCTGGGGCGCGGGCGTCAAGAGCGCAGCGGATTGACTTCCCGCGTGCGCTAAGGTGGTTACGCCGCTCAGCGAAGAAAGACCGGTCTTGGAACAGTTCGATGTGGTGGTGATCGGCGCGGGCGCCGCGGGCATGATGTGCGCCATCGAGGCGGGCAAGCGCGGGCGCTCGGTTCTGGTCGTCGACCATGCCAAGGCGCCGGGCGAGAAGATCCGCATCAGCGGCGGCGGGCGCTGCAACTTCACCAATATCAACACCGCCGCGCGCAATTTCCTGTCCGAGAACCCCAAGTTCTGCGTCTCGGCCCTGCGCCGCTACCGGCCGCGCGACTTCATCGCCCTGGTCGAGAAGCATGGCATCGCCTACCACGAGAAGGCGCTGGGCCAACTGTTCTGCGACGGCTCGGCCATGCAGATCGTCGAGATGCTGCAGTCGGAAATGTGGATGGTCGGGGTCCAGCAGCGGCTGTTGACCACCTTCGAGGGCATGACCCGCGAGGCCGAGGGCTACACCGTGCGCCTGTCCAGCGGACCGGTGCGCTGCAGCTCCCTGGTGGTGGCCTGCGGCGGCAAGTCGATCCCCAAGATGGGCGCCACCGGCCTCGGCTACGAGATCGCCGCCCAGGCCGGACTGCGGGTCACCGAGACCCGGCCGGCCCTGGTGCCCCTGACCTTCGAGATCAAGACGCTCGAGCGCCTGGCCCCCCTGTCGGGCATGGCCGTCGACGCGGTGGTGTCCAGCGGCAAGACCCGGTTCTCCGAGGCCATGCTGTTCACCCATCGCGGCTGTCGGGTCCGTCGATCCTGCAGATCTCGTCCTATTGGCGCGAAGGCGGCGAGATCAGCGTCGACATGGCCCCCGGGGTCGATGTGTTCGCGACGCTGAAGGGGCTGCGGACGACCAGCGCCAAGCGCGCCCTGTCGACGGTGCTGGCCGACATGGTCCCCAAGCGCCTGGCCTCGCTGATCGCCGAGGACGCTGGGGCGGCGGGCAATCTGGCCGACTGTTCCGACGTCCTGCTGCGCGGCGTGGCCGCCAGGATCAATGGCTGGACTTCAAGCCCGTGGGTCGGAAGGCTATCGCACCGCCGAGGTCACCCTGGGCGGGGTCGACACCAACGAGCTGGATTCTCGGACCCTGGAGGCCAAGGCCTCGCCGGGCTCTATTTCATCGGCGAGGTGGTCGACGTCACCGGCTGGCTGGGCGGTTACAATTTCCAGTGGGCCTGGGCCTCGGGCTGGAGCGCCGGCCAGGCGGT
>NZ_PEGG01000399.1 GCF_002737765.1 Caulobacter sp. B11
GACATACCCAATCCAACGCCGACACGGCGCTCTCATCCGGACCCGCGCTGGACTGGCGCGACGATCCCGAACAGACGATGATCTCGCCATTCGCCGTTAATTTTCAGATAAGCGGTGGCGTATCCCTCTTCCTGAAAACCGCATTTCGCCAGCAGGGACGCCGAAGGCGTATTGTGCGGCATGCAGGCGGCTTCGAGGCGATGAAGGCCCAAAGGGCCAAATCCGAAGCCGATCACCGCCTGAACAGCGTCCAGCATGTGGCCCTGCCGGGCATAGGGCTCCCCGATCCAATAGCCGACCACGCCGGTCTGTGCGACCCCGTGCCGCACGTTGAACAGGCGCACCCCGCCGATCAGGGCGTCGTCGCGGCGACGGAACACAAAGAAGGGAAAAGCCTCCCCGGTCTCAAGTTCGCGGGCATAGGCGGCCAGGCGTCGGCGAAAGGCCGACCGGGTCAGGTCGTCCTCGGACCAGGTCGGCTCCCAGGGCTCCAGGAAGGCCTTCGACCGCGCGCGCACCCGGGCCCAGGCGGGATAGTCGGCCAGGCGGGGAGGCCGCAGATAGACCTCCCGTCCCTCCAGACGGGGCCGGTGATCTCCCAGAAGCGCGTTCAGCCAGTCGAGCAAGGCAAGGCCTAGGGGTGAAGGGACATCATCAGGTCAGCTCCCGGCGGACAGGGCCTGGGCGAAGGCTTCGCCGGCCTTCAGGCTGCCCTTGGCCCCGAGGATCGCGGTGGCGACCCGGCGCGAGTCCAACAGGGTGCGGCCCAGCCTGACGATGTCCTCGGCGGTGACCGCGTCGACCGCCGCCGCCAGCTCGGCCGGCTGATAGAGGCGGTTGAACATCAGGGCCTGGCCGGCCGCCTGCTCGGCGCGCGACAGCGGCTGTTCGCGGGCCATGAACATGTGGGCCTTCAGCTGGGCCTTGGCCCGGGCCAGTTCGGCGTCCTCGATCCTGTGGGCCAGGGCGACGATCTGCTCTGCGCAGACCTTGGCGGTTTCGACGGCGTCGCCCGCCGCGCAGCCGGCATAGACGCCCAGCGCCCCGGCGTCGGCATAGGTGTCGGCATAGGCGTCGATATTATAGGCCAGGCCACGCTTCTCCCGCGCCTCCTGGAACAGGCGTGACGACATGCCTCCGCCCAGCGCCTCGGCGAAGGTGCGCAGGGCGAAATAGTCGTCCTGCCGGGCCGAGACGGCCGGCAGCATCAGCACCAGGTGCGACTGTTCCAGCTTGCGGGCCTCAGCCCGTCGACCGCCCACGAAGGTCGCGGCCGCGACGCTCGGGGCGCCCGAGGTGGCGGGCATGTCGCCGAAGGCCCGGCGCGCCAGGTCAAGCACCTGGTCGATTTCGACCGCGCCCGTGGCGCTGATCACCAGATTGTCGGCGGCGTAGAGCGCCGCGCGCCACTCGGCCAGGCCGGCGACCGTGGCGCGATTGACGCTGTCGACCGTGCCCAGGATCGGCTTGGACAAGGGATGCTCGCCCCAGGCGGCGTCCTGGACCAGGTCAAAGACATAGTCGTCGGGCGCGTCGGCGGCCTCGGCGATCTCCTGGGCGACGACCTGCTTCTCGCGCTCCAGGTCGGCGGCGTCGAGGGTCGGGCGCAGCAGCAGGTCGCTGATCACGTCCATGCCCAGGTCCAGGCCGCCCTTGAGGGCGCGGACCTGGAAGCTGGTGCGTTCATAGCCCGTGGCGGCGTTGATCGAGCCGCCCTGGCTCTCGATGACCTCGACGATGTCGCGCGCCGAACGCGATCCCGCGCCCTTGAACACCATGTGCTCCAGAAGGTGCGACCAGCCAGCTCGGCTGGGATCCTCATAGAGCGCCCGCGCCCGGCAACGACCGAGAGGGCCAGGGTCTCGAGGCCCGGCATCGGTCACAGATCACCGGACCCCATTGTCGAGCGTGTGGAGGGTCGCGCTCACGTCTGGCTCTTGAAGACGCGGATATAGGCCTTCACGCCTCGGCGTCGGCGGGCAGGCGATCGAAGCGTTCCGGCCGGGTCGACAGGTCCGGCGTCGACCGAGGCGTCGCCGGGTCAGGCCGGCGGCGGCGGCGACCGCTTCGGGGAACTTGGCCGGGTGGGCCGTGGACAGCACGATGACCGGGGTCGTCGGGTCGGCCAGGCGCAAGCGCGCGGCGGCGGCGACGCCGACGGCGGTGTGCGGGTCGATTACCTCGCCGGTCTCGTTGAGGGTCGAGAGCATGGTCTTGGCGGTGTCGGCCTCGCTGACCGACGCGCCCTGGAACAGCTCGCGCATGATCGCCAAGGCGCTGGGCGGGATGTCCAGCGTGCCGGTGGTGGCGAAGGCGCGGAAGGCGCGGCCGGTCTCGACCCCGTCACGGCCGACCGCCTCGAAA
>NZ_PEGG01000400.1 GCF_002737765.1 Caulobacter sp. B11
GAATCGCGCCCGATCCACGCCCAGGGCCCGCACGACCTCGACCAGGTCGATGTCGGCCGTCGGGGCGGCCACGACTCCGTGGAAGTCGCTGAGCGGCGCCGCCAGCGGCTGCAGGGTCGCCCCGCGTCGCTGGTAGGGCAGGAAACCCACCACCGTCCCGGCCCGATGGATCACCGCAATGCGGCCGCCCGGCGCGACATCGCCCGCGGCCTCGACATAGCGCAGGTCGAAATAGGGACTTCGCAGCCGAGGATCGGCCGCGCGAAACGCCGACCACAGGCGGCGTTCGCTATGGCCCAGCTCGGCGACCTTCAGCGACTCGACCTGGATGCCAGTGTCCACCCTGAGGGCTCCTCGACGGATTGGGCGTTCCCCAACGCCCTATTGGTGCCGTGCGAGCCGTTTCAGGTCGGTAAATGGGCGCTCAATCGCACCGGCACGGACTTGTAGGCCGGCGTGCCGCTGCGCTGGTCATGATCGTCCAGGGCGACCAGGACATTGGTCTCCGGATAATAGGCCGCCAGGCAGCCGCGAGGGATGTCACGCTCGACCACGGTGAAGCCTCGAACGGTCCGCGCGCCGCTGCCATCGAACGCCGCGACGAGATCGATCAGGTCCCCGGCCTTCAGGCCACGGGCGGCCAGGTCCAATGGATGGGCGAAGACGACGTCGCGCCGCCCGAACACCCCGCGATAGCGGTCGTCCTGACCATAGATGGTGGTGTTGTACTGATCGTGGCTGCGCAAGGTGGTCAGCAGCATCACCGCGTCATCGCCGCGTCGCGCGTCAGGGCCGTCGCGCCGGTGGACCAGAAACTGCGCCTTGCCGCTGGGCGTCTTCCACACGCGCTCGGCCGGAGGCACCGGCAGCCGGAAGCCGCCAGGAACGCGGATGCGGGCGTTGTAGTCGGCGAAGGTGTCGGGAAAGACCTGCTCGATCAGGTCGCGCACCCCATCATAGTCGGCGACCAGCGCTTCCCACGCGATCGGGTCATCAGGCCCCAGGATCGCCCGGGCCAGATCCGCGACAATAGCGGGCTCCGACTTCAGCTGCTCGGAGGCCGGCGGATTGAGCCCCCGCGAGGCGTGGACCATCGACATCGAGTCTTCGACCGTCACCGCCTGCCGGCCGCCGGCCTGGATGTCGATCTCGGTGCGACCCAGGCAGGGCAGCAGCAGGCTGTCCTGGCCGATCAGCAGGTGGGTGCGATTGAGCTTGGTGGCGATGTGCACGGCCAGGGTCAGGCGGCGCATGGCGGCGAAGGTGCGCAAGGGATCGGGCGCGGCGACCGCGAAATTGCCGCCCAGTCCAATGAACACCTTGGACTCGTCGCGTTCCATCGCCCCGATCGCCTCGACCACCGTATGGCCGTGGGCCCGCGGGACGGCGAAGGCGAACACCGCCTCGAGGGAATCGAGCAGGGCCGTCGAGGGCTTCTCCGCCACTCCGACCGTGCGCGCGCCCTGGACGTTGGAATGACCGCGCAAGGGACAGATGCCGGCGCCCGGCCGACCGATATTGCCCTTCAGCAACAGCAGGTTCATCAACTGCTGGACCGTGCTCGAGGCGTCGCGGTGCTGGGTCAGGCCCATGCCGTAGCAGAGGATCGTCGAGGGGGCGGCCACATAGGTCCGGGCCGCGGCCTCGATCTGGTCGCGGGACAGGCCCGCTCCAAGCTCGATGTCGGTCCAGTCCAGAGCGGAAAGGGCCTCGACCAGAGCCTCGAAGCCCTGGGTATGGTCGGCGATGAAGGCCCGGTCGATCACCCCTGCCCCGCCGGCCGCGCGATCGGCGCCGTCCACGGCCAGGACCGCCTTCATGATCCCCTGCACCGCCAGGGCGTCGCCGCCGACGGTCAGCTGATAATAGGCCGAGGCGATCGGGGTGGACGACAGGGTCGCCATTTCGACCGGGTCCTGCGGCGAGGCGAACCGCTCCAGCGACCGTTCCTTCAGCGGATTGAAGGCCAGGATCGTCGCGCCGCGCCGGGACGCGTCGCGCAGAGTGGTCATCATCCGGGGATGGTTGGTCCCGGGGTTGTGGCCGAAACACAGGATCAGGTCGGCGTGGTCGAAATCCTCGAGCGTGA
>NZ_PEGG01000401.1 GCF_002737765.1 Caulobacter sp. B11
GGTGTGATCGATGGTCGTCATGGGCAAGACGAGATGCGGCCGATCCAGCTTTTGACCCGAACGAATAACGATCGCCGGATGCACGTCATCGAACTCCGGCAGGACATTCGAGATCGAAAAATCGCACCAATAGACCTGCCCGTATCGCGGAACACTCTTCAGCAGAAGTGGCGGTTTGGGAGGCTTGTAGTGCATTCTTGAACACAGCGCCCAACGACACGATATACAATTTTTAGTTGTCTAGACGGCAAATGCAATCCCTTACCCGCGCGTACTTTGCCGCAGCCCCCGCTTTCCTCTACAAGCGCCGCCATGTCGCACAACACCTTCGGTCACCTGTTCCGCGTCACTACCTGGGGCGAAAGCCACGGCCCGGCCCTGGGCTGCGTCGTCGACGGCTGCCCTCCCGGCATCGCCCTGACGGCGCAGATGATCCAGGCCTTCCTCGACAAGCGCCGCCCCGGCCAGGGCAAGTTCGTCACCCAGCGCCAGGAACCGGACGCCGTGCGCATCCTGTCGGGCGTGTTCGAGGACGACCGCAGCGACGGCCAGCGCACCACCGGCACGCCGATCAGCCTGATGATCGAGAACACCGACCAGCGCTCCAAGGACTATGGCGAGATCGCCCAGGCCTTCCGGCCGGGCCATGCCGACTATCCCTATTTCGCCAAATACGGAGTGCGCGACTATCGCGGCGGCGGCCGCAGCTCGGCCCGCGAGACCGCGGCCCGCGTGGCGGCCGGGGCCATCGCCAGACTGGTGATCCCCGGGGTGACGGTGCGCGCCGCCCTGGTGCAGATCGGCCCCCACGCCATCGACCGGGCCAACTGGGACTGGGACCAGGTCGAACAGAACCCCTACTGGTCGCCCGACGCGGCGATCATCCCGGTGTGGGAAGCGCATCTGGAGACCATCCGCAAGGCCGGCTCCTCGACCGGCGCGGTGGTCGAGGTCGAGGCAGTCGGCGTGCCGGCCGGCTGGGGCGCGCCGCTCTATGGCAAACTGGACGCCGAGCTGGCGGCGGCCCTGATGTCGATCAACGCCGCCAAGGGGGTCGAGATCGGCGAGGGCTTCGCCTCGGCGGCCCTGACCGGCGAGACCAATGCCGACGAAATGCGGCTCGGCCCCGACGGCGCGCCGGTGTTCCTGAGCAATCACGCGGGCGGGGTTCTGGGCGGGATCTCGACGGGCCAGGCCCTGGTGGCCCGGGTGGCCTTCAAGCCGACCTCCTCGATCCTGACCCCGCGACAGAGCCTCAACGAGGCCGGGCAGGAAGTGGATCTGCGGACCAAGGGCCGCCACGACCCCTGTGTCGGCATTCGCGGGGTGCCGGTGGTCGAGGCGATGACCGCCTGCGTTCTGGCCGACGCCTTCCTGCGCCATCGCGGCCAGACCGGCGGCGCGACCTTCACGCCAGGCGGCTAACGGGCCGCCGACGAACCGGGACGGGCGACCTGGCCTTCACGCAGGTGACGCGATCTCAGCCGGTCATAGCCGCCCACGGTCATGCTTTGAAGAATCATCTCAAGTAAAGCGCTGCCGTTGATCTCTGGCGGCGGCTCGTCATGCAGCGCGCGCCAGAGCTCTCTGGCTTCCTGATCAATGATTTGCTCTCGACTTGACATTGGCAATACATACTCCTGGCATCAACAACCAATGGTGTCGCGAGGAGTTCCTGCTTTTTTCGTTTAGTTTTCGTAACCAAGCGCCACGGTAGGCCGCGTGACCAGCGCCAGAACCTCAACCATAACAGCAATTTCCGCCTTCGCCACAACAGCTGTTGCAATTAAGCCGACCCTCCCTATCTAGGGCTCAAGGAGGATCTCTCATGATCGAACGCCGGCCTTTCAGCGCGCTCGGCCACGCCAATCATGGCTGGCTGGACGCCAACCACCATTTCTCGTTCGCCAACTGGTACGACCCCCGCCGCATGGGCTGGGGCGCCCTGCGGGTGTGGAACGACGACACCATCGCCCCGCAGTCGGGCTTCCCGCCCCATCCCCATTCGGACATGGAGATCATCACCTATGTCCGGACCGGCGCGATCACCCACCAGGACAGCCTGGGCAACAAGGGCCGCACCGGTCCGGGCGACGTCCAGGTGATGAGCGCGGGCTCGGGCATCCGTCACGCCGAATATAATCTGGAAGACGAAACCACGACCCTGTTCCAGATCTGGATCGAGTCGAACCAAAGCGGCGGCGCCCCGTCCTGGGGGGCCAAGCCCTTCCCCAAGGATGATCGCTCGGGCCGCTTCGTGGTGCTGGCCAGCGGCGTTCCCGGCGACGAGGACGCCCTGCCGATCCGCACCGACGGCCGCGTCCTGGCCGCCACCCTGAAGGCCGGCGAAAGCGCCCGCTGGACATTGGGCGAAGGCCGCAACGCCTATCTGGTCCCGGCCCGCGGCGTGGTCGAGGTCAATGGCGTCCGCATCGAGGCCCGCGACGGCGCGGCGATCCGCGATGAGGGCGAGCTGGTCGTCACCGCGATCGAAGACGCCGAAGTGGTGATGGTGGACTCGGTCTGACGCCTGAAAAGGTTTGTCTTTTTCGTTTGACCGGGCCTGTGACAGAACCGTAATGTTTCCCCGTGCGCGAGGGTGATCACCCATCGCTCGCGTACGGGTTGCGCCCTGCCGCAGCTGGCATGGGGGCTTGGGACTGCGTGCGGTTCGACCAACTGAAGATCCTGCTGGTCGACGACAATCAGCATATGCGGATGCTGCTGACCGAGATCCTGCGGGCCATCGACGTGCGCCACGTCTTCGAGGCGCTGGACGGCGC
>NZ_PEGG01000402.1 GCF_002737765.1 Caulobacter sp. B11
CGCCGGCCTTGGCGTAGTCGGTGCTGACATAAAGCGACAGCGCCCAGAAGTGCGGCGGGGTCCACAGGAAGATGATCAGCACCATCAGCCAGGCGTTCAGCGGGGCCGAGCCCGTGGCCGCCGCCCAGCCTATGGCCGGCGGCAAGGCCCCGGCCAGGCCGCCGATGACGATGTTCTGGGTCGTCCAGCGCTTGAGCCACATGGTGTAGACCACCGCGTAGAAGACGATGGTGAAGGCCAGCATGCCGGCCGCCAGCCAGTTGACGGCGATGCCCATCAGCATCACCGACAGCAACGACAGCACCACGCCCAGGGTGGCCGCTTCGGCGCCGGCGACCAGGCCCATCGGCACCGGGCGTCCACGCGTGCGGCGCATCTTGGCGTCGATATCGGCGTCGTACCACATGTTCAGCGCGCCCGAGGCGCCGGCCCCGATGGCGATGCACAGGACGGCCACAGCGCCCAGCAGGGGGTGAACCGGCACGCGGGCGGCGATCAGGCCGGTCAGGCCGGTGAACACCACCAGCGACATGACCCGCGGCTTCATCAGCTGGAAATAGTCCTGCCAGCGGGCCGCACGGACCGTGGCGGTCATTTCGGCGTCGGGGGTCAGGGCGGCGGGCTTGGCCATCAGGCTTGCTGTCTTCATGGGCGAAGGGCGCGGATTGGACTTTCGTCCGATCCGCGCCCCCGCGCTGTTACGCTTTTCTGTACGCCAGGATCAGTGGTCGTCGGCCTTGATGACCGGCGGTTCGCTGAACTGGTGGAACGGCGGCGGCGACGAGAGGGTCCATTCCAGGGTGGTGGCGCCTTCGCCCCACGGATTGGCCTCGGCCGGGCGACGACGGATGGCGGCTTCAAGCAGCAGGACCAGGAACACCAGCACGCCGACGGCGGTGATGGCGTAGCCGACCGACGAGACATAGTTCCAGTACGCAAAGGCGTCCGGATAGTCGACATAGCGGCGCGGCATGCCCTGCAGGCCCAGGAAGTGCTGCGGGAAGAACACCAGATTGACGCCGACGAACATGACCCAGAACTGCAGGCAGCCCAGGAACTCGTTGTACTTCACGCCCCACATCTTCTCGAACCAGTAGAAGAAGCCGGCGAAGATGGCGAACACGGCGCCGAGCGACAGCACGTAGTGGAAGTGGGCCACGACGTAATAGGTGTCGTGCAGGCTGTAGTCGATGCCGGCATTGGCCAGGACCACCCCGGTGACGCCGCCGACGGTGAACAGGAAGATGAAGCCGATCGCCCACAGCATGGGCGTCTTGAAGCTGATCGACCCGCCCCACATCGTGGCGATCCAGGAGAAGATCTTCACGCCGGTGGGCACCGCGATGACCATCGTGGCGGCCACGAAATAGGCCCGCAGATTGATGCTCATGCCGACGGTGTACATGTGGTGCGCCCACACGATGAAGCCGACGAAGCCGATGGCGACCATGGCGTAGGCCATCGCCAGGTAGCCGAAGATCGGCTTCTTGGAGAAGGTCGAGACGATGTGGCTGATGATGCCGAACCCTGGCAGGATCAGGATGTACACTTCCGGGTGACCGAAGAACCAGAACAGATGCTGGAACATGACCGGGTCGCCGCCGGCGGTGGCGTCGAAGAAGTGGGTGCCGAAGTTACGGTCGGTCAGCAGCATGGTGATGGCGCCGGCCAGGACGGGCAGCGACAGCAACAGCAGGAAGGCGGTGATCAGCACCGACCAGGCGAACAGCGGCATGCGGTGGATGGTCATCCCCGGGGCGCGCATGTTGAAGATGGTGGTGATGAAGTTGATCGCGCCGAGGATCGAGCTGGCGCCGGCCAGGTGGAGGGCCAGGATCGCCATGTCCATCGACGGACCGGTGTGGCCGGTGGTCGACAGAGGCGGATAGATCGTCCAGCCGCCGCCGAAGCCCTTGCCGGGGCCGCCGTCCGAGAACATCGAGATCAGCAGCAGAACCCAGGCGGCGACCAGCAGCCAGAACGAGACGTTGTTCATCCGCGGGAAGGCCATGTCCGGCGCGCCGATCATGATCGGGACGAACCAGTTGCCGAAGCCGCCGATCATGGCGGGCATGACCATGAAGAAGATCATGATCAGGGCGTGGGCGGTGACCACGGCGTTGTAGCCGTGCTTGGACTGCTCGACCAAACCCAGCAGGCTGACCGACGAGTTGGGACCGAAGATCTGGATGCCCGGCTCGGCCAGTTCCCAGCGGATCAGGCCCGAAAGCGCGCCGCCCACCAGGCCCGCCATGATGGCGAACAGGATGTAGAGCGTGCCGATGTCCTTGTGGTTCGTCGAAAAGAACCAGCGCTGGAAGAAGGGCGGCTTGTCGTCGGCCCCGTGGCCGTCGTGGTGTTCGGTGTCAGCGGCGTGAGCCATCGGACTTATTTCCTGCGATCTTGTCTTAGGCGGCCGGCGCGGCGGGAGCCGCGGCCGGTGCAGAAGCGGGGGCGGCGGCCGGGGTCACGGCGGCGGGAGCCGCGGCGACGGGCGCGGCCGGCGTGGTCTTGGAGGCTACCCAGGCGTCGAACTCGGCCTGGGACACGACCTTGATCTCGATCGGCATGAACGAGTGGTCGACGCCACAGAGTTCCGAGCACTGACCGTAGTAGGTGCCCACCTTCTCGGCGTTGAACCAGGTCTCGTTGAGGCGTCCCGGGATGGCGTCGGTCTTCAGGCCAAACGCCGGCAGGGCGAAGGCGTGGATGACGTCGGCGCCGGTCACCTGGACACGAACAACCTTGCCGACCGGCACGACCATCGGCTCGGTGGCCGCCAGGCCGTAGAGCCCGTGCGGCAGGCCGCGCTCGGCGACCTGGGCTTCGCTCAGGCCGGTCGAGATGATCTCCGAGACCTTTTGGTCAGGATATTCGTAGCCCAGTACCACTGATAGCCCGTGGCCTTAACCGTCATGTACGGCTTGGGCATGTCGTTATAGGCGAACAGCAGCTGGAACGAGAAGATCGAGATGACCATCAGGATGCCGACCGGCA
>NZ_PEGG01000403.1 GCF_002737765.1 Caulobacter sp. B11
TACCCGCCCACAGCACCACCGGCGTCGACAGGGCGAACTGGATCCCATTGGAAAGCTGGGCCGGGACCCAGCGGCCATGGCCCATGACATGGGCCCCATTTCCAGAATGAACACCGGCAGGGTCAGGACAAGGCCCACCCAGAACCGCCGGCTCATATCGACCAGTTCGGGATTGGCGCCGCTGTCGGCCGCGACCGTCAAGGGCTCCAGGGCCATACCGCAGATCGGGCAGACGCCGGGACCGACCTGGCGGATCTGGGCATGCATCGGGCAGGTATAGACCCGGCCCTCGGCCGCCGGGGTCGGGGCCTCGGCCTTGGGGTTCGGCTCGGCTCGGCGCCCGTTCATCACAGATCTCCTGTAGCGCCGGGGCGCCGCGTCATAAGTTGGGTGTGCGGCGATGTCTGACATGCGCCATGTTTCGGGCTTCACGGCCCCGTTGTTCACGGGTTTAACGGGCGAAGGTCGCAACCGTTCACTTCGGTGACCCGCGGGCCGACTTCGAGGTCCGGGCAGACTAGCGAGTCGGCCTGCGGACGGGCCATGATCGCGATCAAGGCGACTTGTCGCGATCATGGCCTAGGATCACCACGAGTCGACCGTTCACAGCCTGGGAAGTCCGCCATGAACACCGCCATCATCCTGGCCCACCCCAACCCCTCGAGCTTCTGCGCCGCCGTCGCCGGCGCCTGCCAGGCGGCGATCGAGGGGGCCGGCGGGTCGGTGGTGTTACGCGACCTCTATGGCATGGACTTCGATCCTCGCCTGAAGCGCGCCGAACTGCCGACCGAGAAAGGTTGGACGATGGGCGACGACGTGACGGCCGAGCGCGCGCTGCTGGCCGGGGTCGATCACTTCCTGCTGGTCTATCCCTTTTGGTTCAACGCCCCGCCCGCGATCCTCAAGGGCTATGTCGATCGGGTGTTCAGCATGGGTTTCGGCTATCAGCCCGGCCCGCGCGGCGCCGATCCGCTCCTGGTCGGCAAGACCCTGATGAGCGTCTCGACCTCCGGCGCGCCCGACCACTGGGTTGACTCGACCGGCGCCCTGACCGCCTTGATGACCGTGTTCGATCTGCATCTGGCGAAGGTGACGGGCCTGAGGGTCCTGGGCCATGAGCACCTGGGCGGCGTCGTCGCCTCGATGCGGCAGGACGCGGTCGACGACCTTCTGGCGAGGGCTCGGGGCGCGGTTCTGGCGGCCCAGTCGGACCTCTAGAATCCCGCCGCCTTGACCCTGACGTGCAAGGCCGGCCACCGCCGGCGGATCGGATTCCCCCATGGCGCGTGACGTGCTGAGCGGACTGACCCAGGCCGAAGCGGCGCAACGCCTGGCCCAGGCCGGTCCAAACGCCCTGCCCCAGACCCCCGGCCGCGGCCTGGCGCGGATCATCTTCGACACCCTGCACGAGCCGATGTTCCTGCTGCTGATCGCGGCGGCGGGCCTCTATCTGGTGCTGGGAAGCCTGGGCGAGGGCCTGTTCCTGATGGTCGGGGCCGTGGCGACCATCAGCCTGGTGGTCCTGCAGGAAGCACGCAGCGAACGCGCCCTGTCGGCCCTGCGCGACCTGTCGCAACCCTATGCGCGGGTATTCCGCGACGGGCTCGAAACCCGGCTGCCGGCGCGCGACCTGGCGCCCGGCGACGTGATCCTGATCGGCGAGGGCGAACGCCTGCCCGCCGACGGCGTGCTGCTGGCCGGCGACATCCTGAGCGTCGATGAATCCGCCCTCACCGGCGAGTCTGCGCCGGTGTCCAAACGCCCGCTCGGCCCCGAAGACGCGGCCGAGGCCGACACCGCCCCCGGCGCCGAGACCGGGCCCTTTCTCTATTCCGGAAGCCTGGTGGTGCGCGGCCAGGCCGTGGCCCGGATCACCCGGACCGGCGCGCGCACGGCCCTGGGCAAGATCGGGGTGTCGCTGGCGGCCATCGTCCATGAACAGACCCCGCTACAGAAGACGGCGGGGCGCCTGGTCACCCTGCTGGGCCTGCTGGCCATCGCCTTCTGCGGCCTGGTCGCCCTCGCCTATGGCCTGCTGCGCCACGACTGGATCAACGGCATCCTGGCTGGGATCACCGTGGCCATCGCCCTGATCCCCGAAGAATTTCCCATGGTCCTGGCGGTGTTCCTGGCCCTGGGGGCCGGGCGGCTGGCCAAACAGAGGGTGCTGGTGCGGCGCAGCGCGGCGATCGAGGCCCTGGGCGGCGCGACCACGCTCTGTGTCGACAAGACCGGCACCCTGACGGAAAACCGGATGCGGGTCGCCCGCCTCTGGACGGAAGACGGCGACCAGACCCTCGATCACGCCGTTCCGCCGCTCGGCGCCGCCGACGCCCTGCTCGAGATCGCCGGGCTGGCCAGCGCCATCCATCCGGTCGACCCCATGGACAAGGCCATCCGCACGCTCCTGGACAGCCGCGCCGTAACGTCGCCCGACGCGACCGGAGAGCCCGACAGGAGCTGGCCGCTGCGCCCTGAACTGTTGGCCATGATCCAGGCCTGGGAGACGCCTCACGGTCACTGGCGGGCCGCCGCCAAGGGGGCGCCCGAGGCGATCTTCAAGCTCTGTCGCCTGCCGCAGGCCCAGGTCGAGCGCCTGACCGCCGTGGTCGAGACCTTCGCCGTCCAGGGCCTGCGGGTTCTGGGCGTGGCGACCTGTCGGACGCAAACGG
>NZ_PEGG01000404.1 GCF_002737765.1 Caulobacter sp. B11
CGATCGAGCGGGTGCGCGCCATCCAGTACGTGCGGCGGTCAATGGCTCGTCCAAGGCCCAGCTGGTGCTGGCGGTGATGTATTCCGAGGGCGTCGGCGTGCCGCGTGACTATGCCCGTGCCTATCACTGGTACGAGGAAGCCGAACGCCAGGGCTCGGCCGAGGCCAAGTACGCGATGTCGACCTATTTCTCCCTGGGCCTGCAGGGCGTGGCCGACCAGGATCGCGCCAAGGCCGTGGTCTACCAACTGGACGGCGCGCTGTCGGGCTTCAAGCCGTCGGCCATGCGCCTGCAGCAACTGCTGGCCCAGGTCTCCAGGCCGCCGCGCGCGCCCCACGAGCGTGCACGGCCCTACAGCGAAGGGAGCTATCGATGAGCCGCTTGAATCTGTTCGCGGTGATCGGCGCGCTCCTGTCGCTGGTCCTGGCCCTGCCGACGGCGGCGACCGCCGGTTCGCCCGACGCCCGCATCGACCAGCAGATCCGCCCCTGTTTCGGCCTGCTGCTGGATCCAACCTGTCCAAGGGCTGCAAGACCCAGAAGGCCCACCGCAGGGGACCGCCGCGCCGGCCGCATGGCCAGGGCTGCCCGCCCGGCCAGTTCAGCGACGGCCGCGGCTGCGTCTGGCCGCCGCGCTATGAGATCGACTGCGACACCGCCTATCCCGGCCAGATCTCCGACACCATCTCGCGCTATTATGGCGGCGAGACCCTGACCCTGACGTCGCGCTACGGCGGCGCCTGCGTCGACTCGCTGCAGATCACCCGCTCGATCATCATCCAGACCCGTGACTACACGCCCGGCCAGGGCCGTCCGATCCTCAAGGTGTTCGAGGGCCGCCCCTGCGTGAACGTCAGTCCCGGCGTCGAATATGTCGTGCTCAAGGGTCTCGGCATCGAAGCCCTGCGCGGCGGCCAGTCGTCCTGCATCTCCGGTCGGGCGACCGAGATCGCGCTCGAGGACGTCGTGGTGCGCTATGACGGCGACAAGTCGGCCTTCGATGTCAGCGACAGCCGCATCGAGCTGTCCAACGTCAGCTTCATTGGCCGAACCCGGGCCCCGGTGCTGCAGGCCAAGGGCGTGATCATGGCCTCGAAGGTCCATGTGGCCTCGACCGCGATCGGCGCGGTGCTCGAGACCTCCGGCGACAGCCGCCTGCGCGATTTCGACATCGTTCGCCTGGGCGACTGGAGCGGCTCCAGCCGCACCCGCAACTCGGCCGGCTTCGTGCTCAGCGGCATGAACCGCCAGCAGCTGGTCCAGATCGAAAACCTTCGGGTCGACGGCTTCTCGCGCGGCATCTTCATCAGCGGCGGCGACGAGACCACCCTGCTGCGCCCCAAGGTCACCGACAGCGACTGGGCCGTGGTGCTGGAAGACGCCAATCTGCGCGTCCTGGACGGTGAACTGCAGGCGACCGATGTCGGCATCTATGCCGACTCCGGCGTGGTCCAGGCGGCCGACAACCGCATCTATGGCGTCATGCGGGCCGGCATCTTCGCCGAGCGCGGCGCCCAGGTGCGGGCCCGCGACAACAAGGTCTTCGCCCATGAGGGCGGCTGCGAGGCCCTGGTCACCGGCTATTTCGACGGGGCCCTGACCTGCCGTCCGTGGTTCGAGGCGCCGGAGCTGTACCGCAACACCTCCGACCGCTCGCGGCAGGATTTCGACACCTACTGGCCGGTCCTGGCTCTGGCCGCTCCGGCTCCCCGTCAGCCTGGCGACGCCGGCAGCCTGTCCGGCTCCGCCGATCCCCATGACGCCTCGGCCGCGGCCGGCGGCCCGGCGGGTCCGCACCCCGCGCCCCCTGGAGGAACCCCGCGATGAGCAAGCTCGCCGCCTGTCTGATGGCCGCCCTGACGGTGGCCGCCGCCGTCGCCGTTCCGGCCGCCCAGGCCCAGAGCCGGGGTGGTCCCGGCGGCCCTCCCGGCCCCCGTCGCGGCCTGCCCTGCGGCGCGCCCCTGAACGGCGAGGCCCCGGCCATCATGACCTATGACCGCTCCAGCGGCACCCAGGTGTTCGTCGGCGGTCGCGGCGAGACCGAGGTCAGCGCCTATAACCGCGACACCGGCGCGTCGGCCGCCCTGCGCGGCGACCTGTCGCGTCCCGGCGTGGCCGAGTCCTGCGCCAACGACCCGCGCAGCGGCGACAGCTATGGCGTCACCTCCGACGGTCCCGGCCAACTGACCCTCAGCGGTCGCGACGGCGCCACCCGGGCGCGTTACGGCGCCGAACACGCGGCCGGCGAAACGACCACCTGGGATTTCGGACGCGAGAACCGCTGCTTCAAGTCGGGCATCGGCATCTTCACCCCGGCCGGCAATGTGGGTATCGCGGTGGCCACGCCGCCCGGGACGATCGGCGTGGGCCTGGCGGCCGGCGATCGCTTCGCCGGGGTCGGGGTGGGCGCCAATCACAACTTCGCCGGCGTGGGCGTGGTCGGATGCTGAGGGCGGCCCTGGCGGCCGGTCTTCTGGTCCTGTCCCTGAGCGCCTGCGTCTCGCCCGAGCCGCCACGCGGCCCGCCGCCGCCCAGCGCCCCCGACCGCGCGCGGGTCACCCCGCCGCCGCCGCCGATCGACGCGATCCGGCCGCGGATCTAGGGTGATCCAGCGCCGTCATCGATCGCGGCTGATCGCAAGACTCGCTTAACCCTAAAATCCGACTCTGCGCCGCATGAG
>NZ_PEGG01000405.1 GCF_002737765.1 Caulobacter sp. B11
GGCCTATATCGAGAGCCTGCTGCAGGCCCGCGACTGGCTGGCCGGACGCCGCATGAGCCTGGCCGACTTCGCCGCCGCCGCCCACCTGTCGGTGATCGACTATTTCGGCGATGTGCCGTGGAAGGACTTCCGGCGGTCAAGACCTGGTACATGAAGCTGAAGTCGAGGCCGTGCTTCCGGCCGATCCTGGCCGATCGCTGGCCGGGCCTCGCGCCGGTCGCGCACTATGACGATCTCGACTTCTGATCACCCCCATGCCGGCCTGAGGGACGAGATCCGCGCCGAGGCCCTGCGCCTGGGCTTCTCGTCCTGCGGCTTCGCCAGCGCCAGCGACGCCTGGCCCAATGGCGACTGGCTGCGCGACTTCGTGGCCGAAGGCCTGCACGGCGCCATGGGCTGGATGGAGGAGACCCTGGAGCGGCGGTCCCATCCGACGGCCATGTGGACCGACGCCCGCAGCGCCGTGGTGCTGGGGGTCAATTACGGTCCCGACCACGATCCGCTGGGCGCCCTGGACCACCCCGATCGCGCGGCGATCTCGGTCTATGCCCAGGGCGACGACTATCACGAGGTGATCAAGAAGCGGCTCAAGGCCTTGGCCCGCTGGATGCATGGCCGGTTCGGCGGCGAGGTGAAGGTCTTCGTCGACACCGCCCCGCTGATGGAAAAGCCCCTGGCCCAGCGCGCCGGCCTGGGCTGGCAGGGCAAGCACACCAATCTGGTGTCGCGGGCCCACGGCTCGTGGCTGTTCCTCGGCTCGGTGCTGACCACCCTGGACCTGCCCGCCGACCCGCCCGAGATCGACCACTGCGGCTCCTGTCGCGCCTGTCTCGACATCTGCCCGACCAAGGCCTTCCCGGAACCCTACCGGCTGGACGCCCGGCGCTGCATTTCCTACCTGACCATCGAGCTGGCCGAGCCTATCCCGGTGGCGTTTCGCGCCGCCCTGGGCAACCGGATCTATGGCTGCGACGACTGCCTGGCGGTCTGCCCGTGGAACAAGTTCGCCCAGGCCTCCAGCGAGGCGGCCTTCCACGCCCGCGAGACCCTGAAGGGTCCCGCCCTGGCCGATCTGGCCGGGCTGGACGATCCGGCCTTCCGCGCCCTGTTCTCGAAGAACCCGATCAAGCGCATCGGCCGCGACCGCTTCGTGCGCAACGTGCTCTACGCGATCGGCAACAGCGGTCAGCCGAGCTGATGGCCGTTGGTCGAACCCCGGCCTCGCCGATCCCTCGCCCCTGGTGCGCGGCGCGGCGGTCTGGGCGGCGCATAGGCTCTGCCCGCCGACCCGGCTGGCGGCGCTGAGGGCGGCGCGGGTCGAGACCCGATCCGGCGGTCCTCGAGGAATGGGGCGCTTAGGGCCTATCACGACAGGGGAAGCGGACCTGTCAGCCCTGGATCCTGGCCACCAGGGCCTCGATCGCCGACCAGGCCTGCGGCTCGGTCAGCATCGGCGCGTGGCCGACCCGGGGAACCTCCGCATAGGCCATGTCCGGCGCGGCCTGGCGCATCCGCGCGACGATCGGGGATCGATCAGGTCCGACAGGGCGCCGCGCACCAGCAGCAGGGGCCGATCCTTGGCCAGGGCCCGAAACAGCGGATACATGTCGGGCGCCGGGCCGAGGGGTCGGCCGCCTTCAGCGGCGCGGCGATGTCGGGATCAA
>NZ_PEGG01000406.1 GCF_002737765.1 Caulobacter sp. B11
CGCGCAGGCGGGCGAACACGGCCGTCGCGTCCTCGTTGTGCACCGGCATCAGGATGGCGGTGCGGGCCTTGGGCCGGGGCATGGGCTTGGTGCTGTCGATGCCCAGCGGATCCTTGGGCTTGCCCAGCAGGACCACGAAACCGACCACGGCGGTGCAGAACCACAGCGACAGGGCCGCGAACAGCGGGGCCAGCAGGACGATGCAGACCAGCTCCAGCCGGGTGACGCCGCCCAGGGCGATGGTGTCGAAGGTCGCCTTCCAGCCGGCGAAGCCCATGATGGCGGTGGCGACGAAGACCAGCCAGCGACGCAGGCCGATATTGGCGTGCAGGTCGACGGCGGCGCGGGCGCCGCCCTGCCAGAACGCCAGCGGCTGCACCGGCATGGCCAGGGGCGCGTCGGTGGGGATTTCGACCCGGTCGCGGGGCGAGATCACCGTCTCGTAGGCGACGCTCCGCGAGGAGGTCAGGTCGAAGAAGGCGCCGCGTTCGCTCATCAGATCCAGATCTCGGTGCGTCCGGCGCAGGGCCGGGCCTCTCCGGAGGGGATCGAGACCTAGACGCCATCTTCACGGATCGGGCCCCGTCGGCTAGGACTGGGTCGTTCTGTCAGGTGGGTCTGAACGTCGTCGATTTCCGGCGTGGAGAGACGCCGGCGAGGTCCAGAGTAAACTTTCGATCACGAAATCGCTACCGAAATTGAGATCTATTTCGCAGGTGCGGTAAAAATCTTGCGGTTCGGCGCGGAGGCCAGGCGGCCCGGTCAGACCATTTAGGGTGTTAAGTCAATGAAAATAGCTTGGTTTTTGCTTCCGGTCGCGGCCGTTCTGATCGCTTCATGCGGTCCTGGGCCGAAGGAAGCCGCCGCCCCGGCGGCCCCTGGCGCCGCTGAAACCAGCGCCAAGAGCGCGGCTGAATTCGACTCAGTCGGGGTTTTGGCCTCGGTGGAAGGCCTCGGAGTCACGCTCGATCACGAGGGCGCGAGCGGCGCGGGGCTGGCGGCGGGACGCCAGGTTTTCCGGACCTATGCCGATGTTCTGGCCGAGGCCCCGCTCGAGAACGGCGCGCGAGTGGCGTTCAAATATCGCAAGGACGGCGACGGCTACGTCCTGACCGAGCTGAAGGCGCGCTGAGCCGGTTGCGCGGCGCCGGGGCAGGCCCGGCGCCGCGCGGCCTTCACTAGGCCAGCTTGACCAGCATCTTGCCGAGGTTCTCGCCGGTGAACAGCTTGATGAAGGCCTCGGGCGCGTGCGCGATGCCGTCCTCGATGGTTTCCTTCCACTGCAGCTTCCCGGCCCCGATCCAGGCGGCCATGTCCTTCACGAAGGCCGGATAGAGGTCGTAGTGGTTGGAGACGATGAAGCCTTCCAGGCGCAGGCTCTTGCCGACGGCCTGGATGATGTTGGCCGGGCCGGTCGGGGTTCCGGTCTCGTTATATTGCGAGATCATGCCGCACAGGGCGAAGCGGGCGAACGGACGCGCCGAATTGATGGCCGCCTCCAGGTGCACGCCGCCGACATTTTCGAAATAGACGTCGATGCCCTTGGGCGCGGCCTTGGCCAGTTCCGCCACCACGTCGGGCGTGGCCTTGTAGTCGATCACATGGTCGACGCCGATCGACTTGAGGAAGGCGACCTTTTCCGCGCCGCCCGCCGAGCCGATCACCGTGTGACCCTTCAGCTTGGCGATCTGGCAGACCACCGAGCCGACGGCCCCGGCGGCGGCCGAGACGAACACCACATCGCCCTCCTTCAGGGCGGCGACGCGCAGCAGGCCGGCATAGGCGGTCATGCCGGGCATGCCCAGAATGCCGAGGAAGGCCTGGGGCGGCAGGCCGTGGGTGTCGATCTTGGTCAGGGCCGCCATGCCCGGCGCGGCCATGGCCTTGGGGGCGACATTGAAGGCCTCGCGCCAGCCGAACATCGAGTTGACGATGTCGCCGACCGCGAAGTCGGGGTCGTTGGAGGCGACCACCTGACCGATCGCGCCGCCCTGCAGGGCCTTGCCCAGCTCGAACGGCGGCACATAGCTGGGACGGTCATACATGCGGCCGCGCATATAGGGGTCGACCGACATCCACAGGTTCCGCACCTGCACCTCGCCGGGGCCGGGCGCGGCCAGATCGACCGAGGCCAGTTCGAAGTCGGTGACGGCCGGCACGCCGACCGGGCGGGTCTTCAGGCGGATCTCTCGCGAGACGGTCATGGTCTTCTCCCTATGATCTGTTGTGAGTTTCTAATTTAAACGCTTGTTTAGCGCGTCTCGTCGGCGGGCTCCAGCGCTTCCGGGCGCGCGCAAAGCGGTTTAGACAGCGCCCATGACCCAAGCTTCTTCCCTGAAAGCCGGCGTCGTCGGCGCCGGCGTGTTCGGCGGCTACCACGCCAAGAAATATGTCGAGCTGCCGGATGTCGATCTGGTGGCGGTGTTCGACATCGACCTGGCCCGCGCCAAGGCCCTGGCCGAGCCGCTGGGCGCGACCGCCTATGACGACATGGCCGCTTTCCTGGCCGCGGTCGATGTGGTGACCGTCGCGACCCCGGCGGTGCATCACGCCCAGGCGGCGCTGGCGGCGCTGAAGGCCGGCAAACCGGTCTATTCCGAAAAGCCCCTGGCGGTGACGCCCGATGACGCCGACGCCATGGTCGCCGCCGCCCGCAAGGCCGGCGTGCCCCTGGCCTGCGGCCATCAGGAGCGGGTGGTGTTCCAGGCCATGGGCCTACTGGACATCCCCGAGCAGCCGCTGCGGCTGGAGGCCGTGCGGCGCGGCACGCCGTCGGACCGCAATCTGGATGTCTCGGTGGTGCTGGACCTGATGATCCACGACATCGATCTGGCCCTGGCCCTGTGCGAGGCCGAGCCGGTGGCGGTGGAAGGCGAGGGGGCGGTCACCCGCTCGGACTCCCTGGACTGGGTCAAGGCCGAGGCCACCTTCGCCAACGGCTTCACGGCGGTGTTCGACTCCTCGCGCGTCGCCGAGGCCCGCGAGCGGACCATGCGCGTGGTCTATCCCTCGGGCGAGGTGGCCATCGACTTCCTGGCCCGCACCTTCCGCAACACCACCCCTTTCCCGCTGATCGAGGACTTCACCGAGACCCCGGCCGGCAAGGACCCCCTGGGCCAGAGCGTCGCCGGCTTCCTGGCGGCGGTGCGCGGCCAGAGCCCCCGCCCGGTGGTCACCGGCGAGGAAGCCGCCCGGGCCCTCGACCTGGCCCTGGCGGTCGAGCAGTCGGCGGGCGGCTAGGGCGCGCCGCCGGGCGGCTCGCAGAGGCCGGCGTCCGGGAGGGAAGCGGCCGTGTCTGTCCTTCTCCCTTGCGGGAGAAGGTGGCGCGAAGCGCCGGATGAGGGGTCGAAAGCCCTATCGGAAAGGCCTCTGCGACCCCTTGTGTCTTGGATCTGAGGTTATTGTGGTGATGCGGGCGGCTGTTAGCAGCAGCCGCCCGCCGCGACCTTGAGCCCGTAAACCCCTTGGCCTTGGAGGCCGTGGGTGAGTTTGGGCCGGTCGTGATCTTCCAAACCCGAACAGTTGCATGAGGCCTTTGGGACCTCGCACTGGCAAGGAAGGGATAGAGGATGCCACAGGATCGAGTGTTTGTGGGCGTGGATGTCTCCAAGGATCGCCTGGACGTGGCGGTGCTGGAGGGCGAGAGCTTCGCGGTGTCCAATGACGCCGCTGGGCTGCGGGACCTCGTCAGACGGCTGCGGGCGGCCAAGGCCAGTCTGATCGGACTGGAGGCGACCGGCGGCTATGAGAAGGCTGCGGTGGAGGCGCTGCTCACGGCGGGGCTGGACGCACGGCTCCTGGACCCGCGCAAGGTTAGGCGCTTCGCCCAGGCCTGCGGGGTCCTGGCCAAGAACGATCGGATCGACGCCGAGCTGATCGCCCGCTTCGTGGCGCTGATGCCCAGCCGCTCGGCGCGGATTGATCCGGCCGCCGCCGGTTGGCCGAGTTGGTCGACGCGCGCCGTCGCCTGGTCGAGGAGCAGGCGCGACTGGATAACGCCGCCCGGATGGTCCGCGACCCGGTGTTGATACGCCTGGCTCAGCGGCGACGCGGGCGAACCCGCCTGGATCTTGTTCTGATCGAGAAGCGGCTGGCTCAGCTGATCGCCGAGGATGACGATCTGGCGCGCAAGGACGCGCTGCTGCGCTCGGTGCCCGGCGTAGGCCCCGTCCTGGCCTGGACGCTGCTGGCTCGACTGCCGGACTGGGCGATCTGGACGCCCGGCAAGTGGCCGCCCTGGTCGGCGTCGCGCCCTACGACCACGACAGCGGAGCCGACGAGGACGACGCGCCATACGCGGCGGTCGCCCCATCGTGCGCAATGTTCTCTACATGGCCGCTCTGGTGGGCGCCCGCCTTCAACCCGGCCCTCGCCGCGATGAAGGCGCGTCTGGCCCAGGCCGGAAAGCCGCCAAAGGTCGTCCTCGTGGCCTTGATGCGAAAGCTCATCACCATCCTCAACGCCATGCTCCGCGACAACGCCTCCTGGCGCGCCGCCACCGCATAACTTCAAGACAGTTGCTCACCG